>NZ_WEKT01000021.1:0-65596 GCF_009874545.1 Vibrio eleionomae
TGATCCGCTCCAGCTGTTTTGGACACTGAGTTAAGTGAGTACAATCACTAACGAGGTGAACAATGACAACTAAGAAAACTAGAATTAAACATTCCCCTGAATTTAAAGCAGAAGCCCTAAAACTAGCAGAGAGAGTGGGAGTAGCTGCGGCTGCAAGGCAGCTTTCTTTACATGAATCTCAAATCTACGGGTGGCGGAAGAACTCGAAGAAAGACACCAATACTAGTCAGCGAGAACAAGAGCTAGCCGCAGAGGTTGCCAAGCTCAAAAGGCAGTTGGCTGAGCAAGCAGAAGAGCTAGAAATTGTAAAAAAGGCCGCCACCTACTTCGCGAAAAATCTAAAGTAAATTGCTACGAATTTATGCTCGAACACCTGATGTACTTCAATATTGTACGTATGGCTAAGGTGTTCGGGGTATCCCGAAGTGGGTTTTATTACTGGGTTAAACATCGCCATAAGGCTAGCCAACGCGAGGCAGTTCGCCAAGAGCTTGATACAAAGGTCAAAGAAGCTTTTGATAACAGCAAAGGCCGAGATGGCTCAAGGCGAATCCAAAAAGAACTGTCTGAGAGCGGTGATAACCACAATGTGAAAACCATTGCGGCCAGTATGAAGCGTCAAGATTTAACGCCGAAAGCGGCACGTAAATTTAAGTGCACGACAGACAGCAAGCATCAAATGCCAGTTGCTCCAAACTTGCTGGCTCAGAACTTTAACGCAGCGGCTCCAAATGAAAAATGGGCGGGAGACATCACCTATGTTGCGACAAGCGAAGGCTGGTTGTACTTGGCAGTAATTATTGACCTTTACTCAAGACAAGTAATCGGATGGTCTATGGATACCAGAATGACGGCTACGCTGGTCTGTGATGCTCTATCAATGGCTTTGTTCCGTCGCGAATTTCCTGAGCAGGTTATCGTTCATAGTGATCGAGGTAGTCAGTACTGCTCAAAAGATTATCGAGACCTCATAACTGTTTATAATCTAAAGCAAAGTATGAGTAGGAAAGGAAACTGCTGGGACAATGCGTGTGTTGAGAGCTTCTTCCATTCGATGAAAGTTGAAGCGATCCAATATGAGCCGATTATGACGAGAGACCAGATGCGTCAAACGATCTTCGAGTACATAGAGGTTGATTATAATCGGACAAGAAGGCACAGTGCTCTTGGGTATCTAAGCCCTGTTAACTTTGAACAGCAAAATGTCGCTTAATGAAGTGTCCAGTCTGGCTGGAGCAGATCANAGACCAGATGCGTCAAACGATCTTCGAGTACATAGAGGTTGATTATAATCGGACAAGAAGGCACAGTGCTCTTGGGTATCTAAGCCCTGTTAACTTTGAACAGCAAAATGTCGCTTAATGAAGTGTCCAGTCTGGCTGGAGCAGATCACCAAGCCACCATTAGTTCGATCAAAAAGCGCTGTATCTAAGTACTCTTCTAATATTTTTATCTGTTTACTCACAGCACCTTGGGTAACAAATAACTCTTTCGCTGCTTGAGAAAAACTTAGCTTTCTTGCTGCCACTTCAAACACTCTTAATGCATTTAGTGGTGGTAGTCTATTTTTCAAAACCTCTTCCTATGAGTTTTTTTCATACTCTACGAGAATAAATCGTTTGTTACGAGCAGTAAAGATACCTAACTTATTGTCTAATCTTTACAATCAGAGTAACTGTTAACATGAATCATATATTTCAACGTCATTGCCACTCCAATCTTCCTATCGCTGTAAAAGGTCAAGGAGTATATATAACCGATAGTACTGGCAAACAATATTTAGACGGCAGCGGCGGTGCTGCGGTATCTTGTTTAGGTCATAATCATCCTCACGTAAGATCTGCATTACATCATCAAATTGACCAACTCGCCTATGCTCACACAGGCTTTTTTAATACAGACGCAACTGAAGCTTTAGCCGAAAAACTGATTCAATATGCTCCGGGATCGCTTGATAAAGTCTACTTTTTGTCCGGAGGATCTGAGGCAATCGAAGCAGCTTTAAAAGTTGCAAGACAGTATTGCGTCGAAAAAGGCGAGACTAGCCGTTCTCAATTCATAGCAAGAAAGCAAAGCTACCATGGCAATACTCTGGGTGCTTTAGCCGCCGGAGGAAACGCTCTAAGAAGAGCCCCATTTGCACCTTTACTTATGGATGTCCATCATATTTCTCCTTGCTTTTCCTATAGAAACAAGGAAAACAATGAAACGTCATTTGAATATGGGCAACGAGTTGCGAATGAACTGGAGGATAAAATCCTCGAAGTTGGGGCGGAAAATATCATTGGATTTATTGCGGAACCTGTAGTAGGAGCGACAATAGGTGCAGTTGCAGCAGAGGAAGGTTACTTCAAAAGAGTAAGAGCTATCTGTAACAAATACAATATCCTGTTAATACTAGACGAAGTCATGTGTGGTATTGGACGTACAGGGACTCTCTTTGCTCATGAACAAGAAAATATTGAAGCTGATATCGTGACTGTTGCAAAAGGACTAGGTGCAGGCTATCAACCAATTGCTGCAATGCTAACCAGTAAAGAGATTCACGATACGATTTCTAATGGCTCAGGATTTTTCCAGCATGGGCACACTTATATGGGACACGCTGTTGCAGCTGCAGGTTCATTAGCTGTTTTGGAAACCATTGAAAATGAGAAACTGCTAGGACAAGTTATAGAAAAGGGACATACCCTGCAGAATGCTCTCATGGAAAGACTTTCTTCCCATCCTTTTGTTGGAGATATCCGCGGACGCGGACTATTTCGTGGTATTGAACTTGTCCGTGATAGAGAAACTAAACAGCCATTTAGTAAACAGACTCTGCTCCACAGTAAACTTAAATCACAAGCTATGGATCTAGGGCTAATGTGTTATCCAATGCAAGGAACAGCAGATGGAGAAAACGGACATCATATTTTGCTCGCTCCTGCATTTATAATGAATAACAACCAAATTGATGAGTTGGCAGATAAGCTCAGTAACACTATCGATTTAGTGACTAAATCAATTATTGGTACGGAGAAATAAACTTCATGCAAGAAATGAAGAAAGACAAAAAGCCATCTACGCTGATAATTCTAGCTCCGAATGGAGCTAGAAAAATGAAGAAGGATCATCCGTCGTTACCAATATCAGCCAATGAAATCGTCGAAGAAGTAGATAAGTGTGTTAATGCGGGTGCAGCAATGGTTCATTTACATGCAAGAACCCATTTAGGTGAACATTCTCTATGTCTTGAAGATAATCTAACCGTCTACAACGCAGTAAAAGATCGGATTGGCGACAGAGCGATTATTCAGCTCACGACTGAAGCGGTTGGGAAATATGCCCCAAGTGACCAAATGAAGCTTATCGAAGAAATTAATCCCGAAGCAGCTTCTTTCGCACTCATGGAATTAATTCCAGATATTTCATGCGAAAATAGTGCTGGTAACTTTTTTCATTCTATTGCAAAAAAAGGAACTCTAGCTCAATATATTCTCTATTCCCCAGAACAAATGAAATATTACTTAGAACTTATCGCTCGAAATATCTTGCCAAGCTTTAACCATCACATATTAATAGTGCTTGGACGTTACCATCCAGATCAACAGTCACTACCTTCCGATTTAGACCAATTTCTCCAATTGATAACTAAATTGGACAGTACTCGTTGGGCGATTTGCGCATTTGGAAAAAATGAACTCGACTGCTTATCTTATGCCGCTAAGTTAGGAGGAGATACTAGAGTCGGGTTTGAAAATAATTTGTTTAATACCCAGGGTCAACTAGCAGCTGATAATTGTGAACAAGTGACACAATTAAAAAATACATTATTAAAAAATGGGCATTCATTAATCACAGCTAAAGAAGTAAGAACTTGGGTAACCCACACTCCTAAGTAACATCTAATTATCTTACTGGAAGTTTAAATACAATAAAGTTCAAGAGAACAACATTAAGTGAGGATATCAAGTTTCAAAGACGACTTGATTAGTGAAACTTTTCAAGTGGAACACTTACCTAGCCGTTTTCATAACGAAAATATTTCTTTACAGCTTGATGGTATTACAGATGGGCTAAGCATTGGCCTTCTTCCTGTCAGCATTTATCATAAATTTAATGAAATGCATCATGGTAAGTTGGTCCCTTGTTTACCAGATTGACATAGTGATCCTCGACCTATTATTTGTTATGCCCCCGCGCGACAAGCATCAAGTAAAAGTTCAAACTTTAGTTAATCGCATGCAAGAAACTCAACCGAAATATTGGCATCAACGACTTTCTTAAATAGCTTTTTATCCTTTAGAAGGCGTAACAAATGCACTTTCAATTGCAATCAGAGTTGCAGTAGAAGGGGAAGGTAGAGCAGGCATGATATTGCCTCTTCACGATTTTGTCGTAAACTTACATAAGTTTAGACGATGAAGAGGCAATATCAAATTATGGTTGCACCAAATATCAATATATGGTTGTAAATATCAATTTATGGTTGTTTCAACATTTTCCGAAGTGTTGCAGGCTTACTCTTTCCCGAACACGTTGTTCTCTTGCTCTTGCACTCGAATAAACGTCGTGCGCTTAGTGAGCTCTTTAAGCTGCGCTGCGCCTACGTAGGTGCAGGTTGAACGTACGCCGCCAAGGATGTCTTGGATAGAGTGTTCAACTGGGCCTTTGTAGGGCAATAGTACGGTTTTACCTTCCGCGGCGCGGTATTTTGCAACGCCGCCGGAGTGCTTGTCCATCGCGCTTTGTGAAGACATGCCGTAGAACTTCATGAAGGTTTCACCGTCTTTTTGGATCAGTTCACCACCAGCTTCTTCATGCGCAGCTAGCATTCCACCTAACATGACGAAATCCGCGCCACCACCGAAAGCTTTTGATACATCACCAGGACATGTACAGCCGCCATCACCAATAATACGACCGCCAAGGCCGTGAGCGGCATCAGCACACTCAATGATGGCAGAAAGCTGCGGGTAACCTACCCCTGTTTTTACACGTGTGGTACAAACCGAGCCAGGACCAATCCCTACTTTAACAATGTCAGCACCTGCTAGCATCAACTCTTCGACCATATCACCAGTCACAACATTACCTGCAGAAATCACTTTATCCGGGAATTGAGCACGTACTTTTTCAACGTAATCTACCAAGTGTTCTGAGTATCCGTTCGCGATATCGATACAGATAAAGATCAGTTCATCGCTTAACGCTAAGATCTGTTTTGTCTTTTCAAAGTCCGCTTGTGAGGTTCCGGTTGATACCATCACCTTGTTCAACGTGTTTTGATCGGCTCCTTTCACAAACTCAGCCCAGTCTGCGACTGTGTAGTGCTTGTGAATCGCTGTCATAACATCATGCTTTGCCAGAGCCTTCGCCATGGCGAAACTTCCGACAGAATCCATATTAGCAGCAATAATAGGTACACCTGACCATTGACGACCGCTGTGCTTGAATGTAAACTCGCGGGTTAAATTTACTTGAGAACGGCTTTTGAGAGTAGAACGTTTCGGGCGAAACAGGACATCTTTAAAACCTAACTTAAGTTCTTGTTCGATACGCATTATGCATTTCCTAGTCTGATTCACTATTGTGTCTCGCGTGGTGCGTAGTTCCGATGTTGGCAGACACCAGAACCTTTCGGACACAAAAAAACCGGAGCGTTGGCAGACGCTCCGGTTTTCAGCATTATAGGCTGTGTTTTTTTTCCGGCAAGTCTGATATTTTTAATTTTTTTGTGATACCCTTTCGAAGAAACCATACCAAGAAACTTTCATAAACACTTTTCATCGCTTCTTATAGAATTAATATCTAAATATCATAAAGTTAATAACTACACCTCTTCTCGTTATCATAAAAACCCCCGTTTAGATTTATCATCATCTTTGGTCTAAAAACAAAAAATGTGAACCAAATCACCATAAAAACTTAGAAAACGAACCTTATTTCGCTCACTCTTCATCGAAAAATAAACATAATTTTTCCAATGTGTACTTACCTGCGCTCTATACCCTTTATGAGTTTGGGGTTTATTTTTTCATCATTTCCCGATATACCGATACTATTCGGTATTGATGATTGGCGCTTTGCTCTAGCAGCCTTGATATACCAAAATTACAACACGTAACGGCTATGAACCGTTCTAAGCCATCGACAGAGGAGAATAAAATGATCGATGTCGCCTTTTTTAGTGCTAAGTCTTACGATCAGTCATCTTTCAACAAGGTGTTGGGAGACTTGCCTTTTCGTCTGACATTTCACGATTTTCGTTTAACCGCAACCACCGCACAAATGGCACGCGGCTGCAAAGTGGTCTGTGCATTTGTTAATGATGATTTAAATTCAGATGTATTAACACAACTGTATGCGGGAGGCACTCGCCTCATTGCAATGCGTTGTGCCGGCTATGACAAAGTCGATTTGCACACCGCTGAGCAACTAGGCATGCAAGTGGTTCGTGTGCCTGCTTATTCGCCTGAGGCGGTCGCTGAACATGCCGTTGGCTTGATGATGAGCCTAAACCGCCGTTACCACAAAGCGTATCAGCGTACACGCGAGGCTAACTTTAATCTTGAGGGGTTGGTCGGGTTTAACTTCTTCGGTAAAACGGCGGGCGTGATCGGCACCGGAAAAATTGGTATTGCAACCATACGCATCCTGAGAGGTTTAGGGATGAATGTAGTTTGTTACGATCCATTCCAAAATCCGATCGCTATTGAGCTCGGTGCACATTACGTTTCGCTGGAAGAGATGTTTCCGCAGTGCGACATCATTTCGTTGCACTGCCCAATGACAGATGAAAACCGTCACCTCCTCAATGAGAAGGCTTTCGCACAAATGAAAGATGGCGTAATGCTCATCAATACAAGCCGCGGGGAATTATTGGATTCTGCTGCAGCAATTGAGGCATTAAAACAAGGCAAGATTGGCTCATTGGGATTAGATGTTTATGACAACGAGAAAGATCTTTTCTTCCAAGATAAATCCAATGATGTCATTAAAGACGACATCTTCCGCCGCCTATCTTCATGCCACAACGTATTGTTTACCGGACATCAAGCGTTTTTAACCGTCGATGCGCTACGCAATATCGCGCAGACAACATTAGCCAGTATTGAAGCATTTGAGAAAAAGACACTATCGGGCAATGAGTTAGTGACATTCGACTAAACCATTTCGATAACATCAAAAGTAAATCACTGACTATGGATAACCATGTAAAGGTCGCCATAGTCAGTCGAACTCCTAATAGTGGTGATTCTTTAGTGGTGATTGTTGGCTAATAGTTGACTAGTGAACGTAGGTGAGGCAGCAAATCGCTCGCGAGTAATCCACGTTCGCCTTTTAGCTCAGCGTCTTTGTCTGCCGCTTGGCTATGAACCAAAACACCTGCTCGAGCAGCCTCACATAGCGGAACTCCCTGAGCAAGCAGAGCAGTAATAATGCCAGTTAACACATCACCCATTCCTCCAGTCGCCATACCAGGGTTGCCAGCCAAACACACATAGGTTTGTGAACCATCATAGATCAAGGTACCTGCACCTTTAAGTACAATTACCCCGCCGTACTTTTCGTGAAGAGAGTGAATGGCTTTAAAGCGGTCGGTTTCAACCAGCTCCACACTCGCCCCAAGCAAACGTGCAGCTTCGGCAGGATGTGGCGTGATAATACGCTTGTCATCATGGTTAGGATTTTCAGCTAAGAAAAAGAGCGCGTCAGCATCTAGAACTTTCGGCTTATCGATAGATTGCACTTGCTCAAAAATAGCTCGTCCATCTTTGCCTCGCCCTAAACCTGGACCCAGACCAATCACATTACACCATTCTGTGCGCTGCTTAAGGTTTTCCACTTCCCAACTGCCTGTCATTACTTCTGGTGCCACAGTGAGCATCGCAGTCATATTATCCGAATGGACCAGAGCGGCAGTTAAACCACTACCGATTCGAGTACAGGCTTGTGCACAAAGCATCATCGCTCCGCCCATTCCCCTATTTCCGCCAATTAATGCCGCTTTACCATGGTGACCTTTATGAGCACATGGTTGACGAGGTTTTAAACATTGACGAATAAATCGTGGTTCAATGGCTTTCAGTGTGGGCGTGTTTTGTTCATCAAAGTTTTCTGAGACCCCAAGGCCTGCAAAGTGTAATTTGCCAACATAGTTACGCGCTTGTCCTGTGACCAAACCTTGCTTTAACCCGATAAAACTAATGGTGTGCTGAGCTTTAATGGCCTTACCAAGCACCGAGCCTGTATTAGAGCTGAGGCCAGAAGGGATATCAATGGCAACCACAGGTTTACCACTGTTATTGATAGTATCGATTAAATCACTGATTGGCTCACGAACAGGACCACTGAGGCCTGTACCTAATAAGCCATCAATAATAAGATCGACGTCACGTGGAACATGGTCATCGATTGGGTATACATCGCCCCCTTGATCGAGCCAATGGTAATACGCAGTAAGTGCATCTCCTTTAAGTTTTTCTGGATTTCCGACCTGCCATACGGTGACTTGATGACCCATTGCTTTGGCAAGACGAGCAGCAATATAACCATCACCACCGTTATTACCACCGCCACAACAAACCAACCAGTGCTGAGAAGAAGGATACTGAGCCAATGCAATGGTAAATACCCCTTGCCCAGCTCGTTCCATCAAACTGAACATCTCGAGCCCTCTGGCTTTGGCCGCCTGTACTTCACCTTGTTTAACTTGCTGTGCTGTGTAAAACGTTGTAGGAAGAGGCATTACAATCACCATATTGTCGAGAGAATAGGCTATCAGTGTACAAAAAAAGCCAAAGAATTCCTTGGCTTATTTAGCATTTTCTCGAGCTTCTATGGAAGCTAACGCTTCCGACGTTGCATCTTGAACCGATAAGAACATCGAACTCACCACACCGGTGGGAGTACGCATCGGGTTCAAGGTGATGTTTTGATACATAAAATCCGCTTGTTGTGTAACGGGTCTTACGTTACGACACTTAAATAAGTACGGCCGTTGTTGCCAAGTAATGAAACTCCGGCAACCTAAGTCATACACCGGTTTGGTCTTTAGGCAAAACCAATCTTGAGGGATCTCTGGAAAAAGTTCGAAGATCGTCTTACCCAGCGCATCGTGAGATTGTACGCCGCTATGGTGAGTCATAAACCCATTCCAAACTTGTACCTTATATTCTTTATCAAGTACTACCAGCCCCATGTCGACATTTTGTACCATATCGACCATCCAGTGAAACTGTTCAAATTCTGCAGGAAGTGACAGCATTAAAAGTCCTCCATTAAATAAGACAGCTTATTATCGAGTAGGGGTAGCGACTCATCGACAAACATAAACAATAAGTCACAACGAATCGACGTTTGATCTATCGTATAGCTGACTTCGAACGTCATGGTTTTATGAAAAGACCCTGTGGTTGAACGAATAACTGATTCGATCGGTATATGCTGGCCAAGAAGAACCGGAGAGCCCTGAAAAAAGCGCACTTCCGCTTGTTCACCTAACCCATTGAGAAAGGACCCGACTAGGATATTCGAGACATCCATTAACAGTTCCAGTTCTTCGAGTTCTTCACTTTCCGCAGGCACTTTCATTAACTGCTTGAGATCCGAGACACTCGAATCACTCAGTAACACTAACGCTTCTCCGGCAATCCCCTCACCGCTAAAACCTTGGCAAACGCCTGATACTTGGTCATTATCTGCCAAATCTCTCAGCGCCATATGCAGTTCGCTAAGTTCCAGAATATTCACATTTGGTAAGGGTAAATGAACAAACACATCGAAATGACGCGCGAGTGCATCAGCAGCACGGCCAATTGACACGTTGGCCACTTCCATATAAATATCGCGCCTTTTTAAAATAGGCAGCTCAAGTGTCTTTTGCGGCACAATTTGCGTTTGCTGAGGTGGCGCAATCACCTCTTTCAATACGAGATTGAGTGTACTTTTATCTAACGGTTTTTGAATAAACGCTTTTGCGCCAAGCGCTAATACGCGTTCTTTCGCTTTTGGCTGAATGTCCCCAGAGACCACTACCACCGGGGTAGGGATACCACGCTTTTGCATTTCCTCAAGAGTTCCATAGCCATCGAGTTCAGGCATGGTTAAATCGAGAAACATTAACTTGAACTCTGTTTCTTTCATCTGTTCAAGCGCATCTAAGCCATGGACGGCGAAGCTTATATCTGCATTTAACGAAGCGGGTAACGAGCGCGCCATCTGTTTGCGCACTAACGCCGAGTCATCACAGATAAGTACGGGGAGTGTCATGCCACCATCCTTTTGTTCGTTATTTAAAATCCATCAATAAGTGTATACCTAAAACCGGTTTCAGGCAGTCATCTAGAAGTAACATTTTATAAATCAGGGACTTGTTGGACCACTTACGGCCACAGAGTTAACACCACAATCCGCAAAATTACCGCCAAAATCACCAAAGTAATACCAAGCCGATACCACTTAAATTCACCGATCGACAAGGGAATGCGCTTAAAAAACATCGTTATCACACCTTGCCAATCATGACTGCGCCTACCATAAGCAATCATGCTTGTTATTAAACATAGAATACCTAAAACAAGAATGCTCTTTTCTACCCAAAATAGCGTCTCTGCCATTTGTAAGCTCCGTTTATTGGTCATTTCATTAAGCGTAAAAGTGAACCGTAAATCTGTCGCTAGCTCAAAGGTCGTAAAATTCAAAAATCGGACCTACGCCGAATAATCCCAAATTCAAAACCGAGCATTTGTGATCCGAGTAACCCACGACAAAATGGCAATAATATAAATTAAACCATCGTTTCATTTTTATACTTTGCAACAATACATTTTGCTAACGAATATAAGGATTACCCATGAGAAAACTCTCTACTTTGGCGTTAGCCATCGGTTGCTTTAACTTTCTAAGCCCTTTGGCTCTCGCTAACACTCAACCTAGCACCACGACCCCTATCACAACCACCACAAAGGCAACCTACGATACTCAAGAGATAGATTCTCCTGATCGCAGTTTCCCTCTGTTTTATAAGAAACTCAAAGCCCATCACATGCCCTATACGATGGCGTTTCATACAGGCCTCAACCCCGTTGCTTGGCATAACAAAGCACTGGCCAAAGCTGAAGAGATCATTATTCCCTATCAAGCTAATTCTCCCTTTGATCCTGTCGTCATTGATCGCATTGATCGAGGCAGTTACATTGCACAAAAAGTCGTGTTCAATATTGATGATGAAAGTCGCGTAATGGCGCTAATGTTGGTTCCAAAAGGCAAGGGCCCATTCCCTGCGGCGCTATTTCTTCACGACCATGGCGCGCGCTTTGATATCGGGAAAGAAAAATTTGTCGAAACATGGAATGACCCTAAACGTCTTGCCTCCTCTAAACAGTGGGCGCATAAATATTTTACGGATCGCTTTCCTGGCGATGAACTGGCAAAACATGGCTATGTTGTCTTGTCGATTGATGCCTTGGGTTGGGGCGATCGCTCCGTTGCCGGATTTAAAACCGATTCACAGCAAGCCCTCGCATCTAACCTATACAACTTAGGCAGTTCGTTTGCAGGCATCATCGCATTAGATGACCTGCGCGCAGCAAAATTTCTCGCCAATCAGCCTTATGTCGATAAAACGCGTGTAGCATCAGTGGGATTCTCCATGGGGGCATTTCGTTCTTGGCAGCTCGCCGCTCTGTCGCCCGATATTACCGCGGGAATCGTAGATTGTTGGATGGGCACCATGAAAGGCTTAATGGTTCCTGGAAATAATCAGTTAAAAGGCCAATCGGCATTTACCATGTTATATCCATTTATGGCGCGCTATTTTGATTACCCTGACGTAGCAGGGATTGCTGCCCCCAAACCCATGCTGTTTTATAACGGGGGCAAAGACACGCTTTTCCCTGTTTCATCAGTTAAAGAAGCGTATGGCAAACTCCATCAGATATGGGATGCGAATCATGCTGGAGATAAGTTAGTGACGAAAGTTTGGCCTAGCAAAACCCATATCTTCACTAAAGACATGCAAGACTCCGCCTATGCTTGGCTAGATAAACAATTTGCCGTGAAACAATAACTAACAACGTAAAAGGCTCTGCTAAGTGCAGAGCCTTAAAGTCATAAGAGCTTGAAATGGCTTTTACGCCTCAATCAGTTTCGCTTTCACTTTCTGTTTTACAGAGAGTAAGTACCCTTGATAGCGGAACCACAAATACGTCGCGACAATAGAGAAAAACAAATATGACAAGGCGAATACCAATGGCGAAGTAATCACTTGAGCCGACACCCCCCACATTACGCCAGCAACGGTCACACCAATCTTAGCAAGAAGACCACAAATCAATAGCACCAGCGCTAACTCAGGAAATTTCGAACTACGGAACGCAAACCAATGACAGCATCCTACTGCTAGCGTTGCAATAGATAAACCAAGCAGAAAGGAATGAAAATGATCCGCTGAGGCAACACCTCCTGAAACAGAGGCCATTAAGATCAGCAATAATTTCATAGCGTATCAACTCCGATGATTAACAAATTAGGGCGTATCCCTAAGTGGTAGTTACGCTAACTATTCTGATTGGTTTTTAGCGTTTTACAATATCTTGAACTCGCTAATTTGTGACAAAACTTTACTAAAAGTAAAGAATCACCCAAACCCAAAAAAACAGCATAATACACTTACATATCATACTGAATTATATGGATTTTAAAATTTCAAAACTGAATGTTCCTTTATCTCATTTTTAATAATATAAGAGAGCATTAGCTTTGGGTCGTGGCTAAATACGAAAAAGCACACAACAAACTGATCAATGATTTCATATCATTAGCTGTATAAGTCACAGTGCGCGCGTCCACTTGCTCAACACCAGGAACCAACGCAAAGATATCAGCCATCACAGGTTTCGTTGCACTCAATTCCAACGTATATGGCGCCGCCAGGAGAGGTTGTTTCAATTGTGTTTGGCTCACTATCGCATTAAATGCCGCCGCTCGAATTTTTTCCTGAGCATCTTTAGGACTTAGCGATTGTGCGGCCGTTGTAGAAATATAACGTTTCACACAAGCATAACTCACCTCTGGGTAACGTTTGTTGACCCAACTTTCTAATTGATCATCTCCAGTCACCAACAGCAGCGGCGCTTTATGTTCCCACGCGGACGCCGTATACAAATCGGCTTCCGCCATCGGATGACCATTCACTGTCACTCGATAAAAAGCTGCGCCATTAATGGTATGGGCTAAGACACCTTTTTCACCGGCACCGCTATGATAACCGACTAAAAATAGACCATCGAAAGGCTCATGATCGATCCCTTCCACCATTGAAAATGGGCGAGGCTTACTGGACACTAACTCAGCCCTTGGATCCAATTGCGCCGCGCGCAAGTTGGTCATGCTGCCATGGCTATCCGCGACAACAACCTTGGTGGCGCCGGCGTCAAATGCGCCCGCAATAGCAGCGTTCACTTCTTGTTCCATTAACGCTCGCGCTTGCTCATATTCAATATTACCGGCTCGGCATTGTTGAGGGGCGACAACCCCGGCAATCCCTTCGATATCGGCTGAAATAAAAATCTTCATCTCACTGTCCCTATTTTTGTTGGTTTACCAAACCGTCCAATACATCACTTAATGCCATTCGCTGGTGCCCATCGAACCCTTGAACGTGAGTGGCTTGAAGTAAAGCATCGATAACCGCGCGCTCCGTTCCTTCTGCGGCAGCCCGCAGCATCGGATCTAATTGCGCATCAGGAGGAGGACAAGGCTGAGAGCAAGTTGAAAATGCGACCGCAATATCGCCCGAACCATGCCCCCAATAACTGCCTAAACGCCCCAAGCCAGCTCCGGCTCTTTTTGCGATCCGCTTGAGCTGGCGAGCCTCTAACGGCGCATCAGTCGCCATAAGAATGATAATCGACCCCTTATCCTCTTGCGGTGCATGTTGCTGCAGGTATTGCTCTATGGTTTTCCCCATTGGCACTCCCTCTAACTGCAATGCACTCAACGCGCCAAAGTTAGCAAGCACTAACACACCTAGGGTGGCATCAAGTTCAGGTACATAACAAGAACTGCTCCCGATACCGCCTTTAAGCGCAAAGCAACTCATGCCTCGCCCCGCGCCAATACTGCCCCTTTCAAAGACTATATCGGTGCTTTCAAGTGTCTCCATAACCATTTCTTCGGTTACAGCCAGCGCCTGAATATCGTTTAAATAACCATCATTGCATTCAAGCACTAACGGGTTAACCGTAGGTAATGAACGACCAATCTCTGGATTGGTTTTCAAGACATGTCGGACTGTCCCCGTAAAGGCACGCCCAACACTTAATGTATTGGTCAGTACGATTGGCGTTTCTAGTACACCTAATTCCTCTATTTGTACTAAACCAATCGGTTTAGCAAACCCATTTAACACCGCTGCACCACAAGGGAGAGCATTTTGGTAAATATTCTCTACGCACGGTGAAATGGCCGTGACACCCGTTTGTAGCTCGCCATTATCTATTGTGGAATGCCCAACGGTGACACCAACAACATCAGTAATACTGTCATTGCTACCACTTTTAAAATGGCGATAACCGAGTTGGCGCTCATCACGCCAACGTTCAAGAATTAAATCAATACGGGCTTGTAAACTATCCATGTCTCTTCTTTTAGTCTTTATTTATCTTTAGGATTTCAATTTAGGGTCTAAGGTATCGCGCAGCGCATCACCAAGCAAATTAAAGGCGAGTACGGTCAAGAAGATGGCGAGTCCCGGGAATACGCTCACATGCCATATTCCTGCCATCATCATATTACGCCCCATTGCGAGGATGTTACCCCACTCGGGCACATCTGGCTCAGGCCCCAGTCCAATAAAGCTCAAGCTAGCAGCAGTCAAAATCGACGTCCCGATACGCATCGTGAAATAAACAATCACACTGGATAAGGTGCCAGGTAAAATATGACGAAAAAGAATGAGTTTGTCTGAGGCACCAACACATTTTACCGCATCCACATAGGGCGATTGCTTGAGCGATAAAGTAGACGCTCGCACGATACGGGCAAAAACAGGCACACTGAATACTGCCACAGCAACGATGACGTTGTTTAACCCCGTACCCAAAATCGCAACTACGGCGATAGCCAATAACATGCCGGGAAATGCAAAGAGTACATCAGCACCGCGCATAATAAACATGTCGACTTTACCACCGTAATACCCAGCAATTAAACCGAGCACAATGCCCACAACCATACCCAGTGTGACCGAAAATGTCCCCACATACATAGAGATACGCGCACCATAGATAATCCGGCTCATGACATCACGACCTAAATCGTCAGTGCCCATCCAGTGTGCCCAACTTGGCGGAGACGAAATGGCCATCCAGTCAGATATCATAGGATCATAGGGTGCTAATAGTGGAGCGAATACGGCCACCATAACCAGCAACAATACAAATCCTCCAGACATAAGCGCCATGGGGTTGCGCATAAAACGTTGCCAAAAATCTCGCCAAGGAGAACGGATTGGACCTTGGCTACTCATTTCTAATGTGGTTTCCATTTCCACTTCTCCTAACGTAAACGAATGGCTGGGTTAACAACGGCATACAGTAGATCTACCAGCAGGTTAATCACGATGAATTCCAGTACAAAGAGCATAACCAGAGCTTGAATAACCGGTTGATCCTGGGTCTGAATCGATTCAATCAATAACCACCCTAACCCCGGCCAGCTAAACACTCGTTCAACCACAATCGAGCCACCTAATAAGAAGCCAAACTGCAAACCGAGCATGGTAATCACTGGAATTAGCGCATTACGCATAATGTGTTTCCAGGTGACTAAACGCGCTCTCAAGCCCTTAGAGTTCGCGGTTCGGACATAATCCTCCTGTGCGACTTCCAAAAATGCCGAACGAGTAAAGCGAGCCATCACAGCGGCGACGGATGCACCGAGGGTAAATGCAGGGAGCACGATATCACTCGGTTGGTTGAAGCCACTGACCGAGAAAATCCCAAAAGGCATGGCCACAAATTGAATCAACAATAAGCCGAGCCAAAACGGTGGAACAGAAATTCCACCAATCGCGGCACTCATTAAGGTCCAATCTTGCCATTTTCCCCGTTTTAATGCGGCGAATACGCCAACCAGTAACCCTAAGATGACTGACCACACAAACCCAGCCAAAGCTAACCAGAATGTCGGCATAAAACTTTTTGCAATCACCTCAGTCACTGGCTGGCGAGTACGAAAGGTAATACCTAAATCACCATGTATTAACCCATTTAACCAATGGAAATATTGCGTAGGGAGCGGCTTATCCAGACCAAGTTGCACTCGTGCTGCTGCAATAGCTTGCATCGTGGCATCTTGCCCTGCATATACCCGAGCCGGATCCCCAGGCAAGAGTTTGATAAAACCAAACACCAGTAAGGAGACCACCAGCAAAACCGGGATCATTTCTAATAATCGACGAACTACATACGATAACAAGGCGTTCTCCTTCTTCTCTTACTTAAACTGAGCTTTAGTGAATAGCAGAGAACCGTCTGCAAGCATTGAAACGCCGCTCAAGTTTTTCTGTTTACCGACTAAGTTGTCTGGCGTGCCTAGGAACACAACCGGCGCATCTTTCCAGATCAGAGATTGTGCTTGGGCGTAAGACGCCGCGCGCTGTTTAGGATCTGCCGTTTTTAAACCGCCCATAATGGCTTTATCCACGGCTTTGTTGCTGTAGTAAGAGACGTTGTAAGCCGTTGGCGTCCATGATTCGGTTGCAAATAATGGACGTAATGCCCAGTCCGCATCTCCTGTAGAAGGAGACCAACCGCCATAGTAAAGATCAAATTCTGCTTTCTTCGGATCTTTCACATTCCACAATTTCGAATCTCGTGTGCCCGAATCCATTGGCACGACTTTTACTTTCACCCCAACTTGGCCTAACTGCTGCTTCACAAATTGTGCAGTACGGACGCGAGGAGTGGAGTTCGATGTCCAAAGATTTAACGTTAACCCATTGGCATAACCCGCTTCTTTGAGTAATTCCTTCGCTTTTTCTGGGTTATACGAATAATCTGGCGATGTCTGTTTGGCATAGAATTGAACATTAGGTGCCATCGCCGAATGAGCAGGAACGCCCATATCAGCCGCATTAATTTTTAACCACAGATTTCTGTTTAACGCGTAGTTAAGCGCTTGACGAACTCTTGGATCAGATAAGGCTTTATGCTGTGTATTGATCGCCATATACATCAGATAAATACTCGGATCACGTTGCACTAGTAGCTTACTGTCAGATTTTACTGAATTGACGAGATCAGCCGGTAATGGGTAGATGGCATTAACCTGACCTGATTTTAATGACGCGACACGCGTTGAATCTTCTGGTGCTGGGTAGAAGGTGACACTGTCCACTTTTGGCCAACCTTTTTGCCAGTAGTTATCGTATTTCACCAATTTCACATCTTGACCGGGTGACCACTCTTCGAATTTAAATGGGCCAGTCCCTGTAGGGTGCATACGCAAGTCCGCTTCTTTTGGATATTTAGCCAATACCGCCGGGCTCCACATCACAGCAGATGGGTGAGCAAGGGTATTGATAAATGCACCAAAAGACTGATTAAGATGGATTTTAACCGTGTCATCATCGACAACCGTCACCTTATCAATCATCTTGTAGAGACTGTTACGTTTTAGGCCTTTGGTTTGATCAGATAAACGATCTAAGTTGGCTTTTACTGCTTTCGCGTTAAATGGTGTACCGTCTTGGAATGTTACCCCTTTACGTAGCGTAATGGTAAATTCAGTCGCGTCATCATTACTGCTGTATTTCGTCGCCAATTCAGGAATCAATTTCATCTGATCATCAAATTGGAACAAACGCTCAAAAATACCACTCTGTACTGAATAGCTCACGTTGTCTGATGTATCGTGAGGGTCAAGACCTGTGATATCAGCATACATAGAAATTTTTAAATCAGCGGCCAAAGCGCCAGCAGAAAAACCGAGCGCTAAAGCTAACGCTAATGTGGTACGACCTAAACGTGGTGTCATGATTATCTCCTGATTATCCTTAATCAAATCTCGCTCCAACAACATGCATAACCGCTGCTGGTTAATGGAACTTGGGGTAGTAACATTCGAAGTAGCTAACAGCGCGATAATTACGCTTCAGCTACCCAGTGCTCTTGTGATATTTGGCGATAGCGCGTTTTCTGTCCTTCAACGCCTACCAGTCTCATCGGAGATGGCGGTAGTTCACTATCATCAAATTGGCGTTCTTTACGACGTTTCGGATCGGCAATAGGCACCGAATCCAATAGACGTTGGGTATAAGGGTGTTGGGGCGAATTAAACACCGCTTGGCGACTTCCCATTTCAACGATTTGACCGAGGTACATTACCGCAACTCGATTCGCAATGCGCTCCACTACTGCCATATCGTGAGAAATAAAAATCCACGCTACGCCCATTTTTTTCTGTAAATCCATCATCAAGTTAATCACTTGCGCTTGGATGGAAACATCCAAAGCAGAGACCGCTTCATCGGCAATAATAATTTTGGGCTTCAACGCCATAGCACGTGCAATGGCTATCCGTTGTCGCTGACCGCCAGAAAACTCATGGGGATAGCGCTGCGCATGTTCAGGTTTAAGACCAACGTTAATCAGTAGCTCTTCTACTGCAGGCGTTGCTTCCTTTAAATCTTTGGCGAGGCCATGAATAAGCAGTGGCTCTGCAATCGAAAAACCAACCGTCAACCTCGGATTAAGTGAAGCGTAAGGGTCTTGAAACACCATCTGCATTTCACGGCGAATGGGCTGAAAGCCTTTATCATTGAGTAATGAGATCTCTTTGCCTTCGAAATGAATACTTTCCGATTGGCTTTCAATTAAACGCAATAGAGAGCGACCCGTTGTTGACTTACCACAGCCACTTTCACCAACAATCGCTAAGGTTTCCCCTGGCCAAATACTGAAATCAATCTGCTCGACTGCGTGTACTTCATGACGGACGCGCGCCAAAATGCCACTGCGTACTGGATAATAGACTTTGAGCCCTCTCACATCTAATAGAGGCTTACCTTGATAATTAGCGGTGCGGTGATCGAGGGCTTCTAGTGCTTTGCTCTGCCCAACCAATTCAAAAGGCTTCGGCCAATAACTGTCTGTCATATCGCCTAACTTAGGCACAGCAGCAAGCAGTGCTTGTGTGTAAGGATGTTTTGGCGCATGAAAAACGGTATTAACATCACCAGTTTCGACGACTTTGCCACGAAACATCACCACGACTTTGTCAGCCACTTCCGCCACCACGCCCATATCGTGCGTAATAAACATCACTGACATATCGCGCTGTGCTTGTAAGTCTCTTAAAATACGTAAAATGCGCGATTGAATCGTGACATCCAAAGCCGTCGTTGGTTCATCCGCAATCAAAATTTGTGGATCACACGTTAACGCTAATGCAATCATGACTCGCTGACGCATTCCCCCCGACAAGGCATCAGGGTAACTACTCATCACTCGCTCAACATCAGCAATGTGGACTTGCTTTAATAATTCACAGGCTTTGTTATACGCTTCGTTATGAGTGCATAACTGATGATCGAGAAGAGCCTCTGTCAATTGATCGCCGATTTTCAACACGGGGTTAAGCGATGTCATGGGCTCTTGAAAGATCATGGAAATATCTTTGCCACGGATAGCGCGTTTTTCATTATCGGTTAAGCTCAATAAATCGATAGGGCTGTGTTTGGGTTGATAGGCGATTCTTCCCTGTTGAATCACTGCGTTATCACTGAGCAGCCCCATGATGGTCAATGAGGTCACAGATTTTCCAGAGCCACTTTCGCCAACGACAGCAACAATTTCTCCCCGCCCAATCGAAAACGACACATCATCTAATGCTTGATTCACCCCTTCGTGACCACGAAAAGCCACACTTAGGTTCTCTACTGAGAGTAATGGCGTTGTATGTTGTTCAGTCATCCGTGACCCTCTTTTCAATTAAATCCAAATTTGTCCATGACGAAATTCCAGATAGGGAGCGCTATCTGCAGCAAGCCAAATAGGACCGTCTAAATCGATAATTTCACTTTGAGCAGCGATAGGCAGAGCCGCTTCCATTGCCAATGATGAGCCCAACATGCAGCCCACCATAAGGCGCATTTGATTCTCTTGCGCGGTAGCGACCATCTTCAACGCTTCCGTCAAACCGCCACACTTATCTAATTTAATGTTGATAAATTCGTAGCGGTTTTTTAGACCTGCAATATCACCGCTAACATGGCAACTTTCATCAGCACACACAGGAATCACATGGTCAAAATCAGCTAACATCTCATCTTTTCCAGCGGGAAGAGGTTGCTCAATCATAGTGATGTCATAGGGTGTGAGCTCGTCAAATAAAGCAGCTAAATCTAGGCCAGACCACGCTTCATTAGCGTCAATCACCAACGTGATATCAGGGGCAACCGAGCGAATAGCCGCCACTTTTTCAACGATCTGTTCACCATTAAGTTTGATTTTTAAGAGCAAAGCTCCGCGCTTATAAGCATCTAACGCTGAAGCTCGCATCGCTTCGAGGGTATCTAGACTGATGGTTTCTGCTGTAATAACCGATTGAGGTTGCTGCACATCACTGCTTTGCCACAATGATTGCTGCGCCATTACCGATTCCAAACGCCATAAGGCACAATCTAAAACATTTCGCGCAGAACCTGCTGGCAAATGGGCTTGTAACGCTTCGCGGCTCAAACCTGCTCGGATCTCTTGCGCGATTTGCTCTAATTGAGCCACGACACTTTCCGGTGTTTCATCATAACGAGGTGTCGGCGTACATTCCCCTAGCCCAATAAACCCATCTTGTTCAATACTGACACGCACCACAGTGACGCTGGTACGTGTGCCGCGAGAAATAGTAAATGGTCGAGATAATGGCAACTCCACCACATCAATATCGAGATTTCTCATATCCCCTCCTACTTCGCGCTCAATAGTGATTGCTGTTTAAGATAAGAGGCGATGGAATCTAACCCAAAACGAACCGAATCCGTTGCTGGCACTCCGAACTGCTCACTAATTTGTGCTAAATAGGCTTTTGCTTCCGCTTCTGGATACTGCGATGTGTTCACCGAAAAACCCGCTAACTGAACATCAGGGTTCGTTAAGCGCGCGTTATAAAGATTGAGATAGACGCAGTCTTCTAGTTCAACCAATGGATGATGGGGTAAATGGCGAGTATGAGGTCGGCCCATCTCATGGCACATCACGAGCCAATCCGGCTGAGAGCCATGCAGCAAACCTAAACTGACACCAGCATAAGAGGGGTGGAACAAAGACCCTTGCCCTTCAATGATATCCCAGTGATCAACATCATTATCAGGCGATACCCATTCTGCCGCACCAGAAATAAAATCAGATACCACAGCGTCAATAGGTATCCCTTCACCAGCGACTAAAATCCCAGTTTGGCCAGTAGCGCGAAATTGGGCATTAATTCCCTGCTCTTGCAGTGCTGCCTCAAGGGCTAAAGACGTATACATTTTGCCCACAGCGCAATCAGTCCCTACCGTTAATACCCGTTGACCCGTACGCTTTTTACCAGACCCAACACTTAACTCTGATTTTTGGTGACGAACATCAAACAACGCCACACCGTACTGCTCAGCCAGCTCGGTAATTTCCGGGATATCACTTAATTTCTGATGCAACCCACTTGCGATATTCATCCCGGCTTTAATTGCTTGGGTAATCGCATCCATCCAATGCTGTGGAATATATCCTCCCGCATTCGCTGTACCGAGGACGAAAGTCTTTGCTCCTTGCTGCGCGGCCTGTAATGGCGTCAAATCAGGCAACTCAAGCGAGACCTCACAACCAGGTAAACGCATTTGACCGACACAAGAATCTGGACGCCATGCATGAATACCGCGAGCAGTTTTGGCAGAAAGGGGATCGGAAACGTCTCCGAGGAAAAGAAGATAAGGTTGAGGAATTTGCATATCCATGTCTCTAGCTAATGTCATTCATTGATTGATTTCACTATTGCATGGTCATCCCTCAATAAACGAATACTTGTTTGTGGGAAGGCCATAACTTGAGGTTATACCCAAGGATTAAACACAATTGGGGTTATAGGATTTAAGGTCTGGAATTGGACATAAAAATTGTGTCATATTAGATGGTCATAGCGTACATCGGACAATAAACTGGAAAACGGAAAAATAAAAAATCAAATAAATTCATTAAGATAAAAGAATTAAACTGAAAATAACATGGAGTAATTTTCAGGCGTATCCACCTATTTTTTGTGTCACAAATTGCGAGGGAACAGCAATGAGGTTAAGGCAAATCGAAGTGTTTCAAGCCATCATTCAGGCCGGTACGATTAGCGGAGCAGCACGCCTACTTAACGTATCTCAACCTAACGTAAGTCGGGTACTGAATCATACCGAACAACAACTGGGATTTAGTTTATTTGACAGAAGCAGCAAAGGACTCATTGTCACGCAAGAAGGGAAACGCCTATTACCGGAAATTGAAAGACTGACCTACCACCTGCATTCTATTAACGAACTCACCGATACCATTCGCACAGAAAAAGCGCACACTATTCGCATCGGAGCGGCACATGCTTGCTCACAAATGGTCGTGGTGCCCACTATGGTTGAATATCGTCAGGCTCAACCTAAAGAACATGTCGATCTTGTCACGGAGCACTTTGCTACGTTGCAAGAAGCCGTACAAAATGAACAACTGGATTTTGCTTTGGTGTTCGGCCAGCATACCGACAGTTCACTCCTCGCCGAGCCCCTTTTCCAATCCGATATGGTTGCAATTGTACCTAAACATATGTCAGTCCCTGATGAAATCAACCTCAGTTGGTTATGCCAACACAACTTCCTAATGATGCAAGAAAACGATCCATTAGGAAGAGTGCTGCATCGAGCTCTTCAGACTCATCATCTACAACCGAGTAACCCTTTATTAATTAAAACCTATTCAGTGATTGCGGATATGGTCGTATCCGGAGGTGGCCTTGGTGTTGTAGATTTATTTACGGCTTCACGTTACGCCAATGATGTGCAAATTTTACCGTTAAAAGAACGATTACCTTTCGAATTGGTATTTATTACTCGCCGCAATATTCCACAATCCAAACAAATCATCGAGTTAAAACAGAGATTTCGCGCTCAATGCAGAAAGATTAGCAAGCTAAATCAACATGTCACTTTGAAGAAGGAAGCACTGTTACACTCATAACTTTTTAATCCATCATTCTGATCGTTAGTAATAAGTTAATCTAATGCGACTTGGCAATTATTGTCACTCGTCAATTGGGGGCTTTCCTGATAATTTACGCGCGTTTTGAAACCCTGGTGCGCACATAACTTGCACTGATGTTATCCACCCTGCACTGTATTGAAATCATGCCGTCCCAATACCGAATTAATAAGATTGTTGAAATAGGTGACACGCTGCATCGCTGCGGTTGTGCACCTTACAAAGTTGAAAAATATACTCAGCACTATGCGCGCAAGCATGGCGTTGATGTCATGGTTCAAGCCTCTCCGACTGAAATTAACTATCAGTTTCCTAATGATAACAACGCAGTGGTGCTAAAACGCTTAAAACCAGCATCCATTAACTTAAGCTTATTAGCGAATACCATTATTCGTATTAATCAACCTAGTACAGAGCCGGTACCAGAACCTTTGGGATACCCTTGGTGGGCAATCGCGTTAGCCAATATGGGAATTCCACCTGCTTATTTATTGCTGGTTGGCAGCACATTTGAAGCCGTCATGATCTCTATCCTATTAGGTGTGATTGTGTGGGTTTCTCAACTCGTCTGTCGCGGCCATAGAGCGATAGCCGTCGAATTTATTGCCGCGTTATTTTGCGGAATCTGTGTGGCAGCCATCGCTAGCACCGGTTTACCGATTCCTGTGTGGACGTTGTGTATTGCTGCTGTGGTACTTTTTGTTCCGGGCTTATCAATTGCAAACTCATTGGAATGTCTAGCATTTAACGACTTAGTATCAGGAACCAGCTTGCTTGGACAAAGCACTCTCATATTGATGAAGCTTTTTGTCGGGATGATCATTGGCTTAAATATTGGTGAGTCCATTTGGGGACATATGGATGCAGTAGCGTATCGCAATGACATTCCATTACCGTTACATATTTTTGGCCTATTTTTGCTGTCGGGATCTATTGGCATTTTATTCAATGCTCGGGTCAAAGACATTTTGCTCGGCGCCCCCGTTGCTGTGTTAGGTATGTGGGGACCATTCTATCTCGGCTTTGATGCAGGCTGGGTCGTTGGTACTTGGGTCACAACCGTATTAATTACTCTTTACGGTACTTGGTTAGCTAAACGCATGGACTTAACGGGCTCTATCTATATTGTACAAGGCATCATTATTTTGGTCCCGGGAAGTCGAGTATTGATTAGCGCCAGTCAAAACTTGTTCGCTCAATCGATTCTCCCGATTCCCAGTATTGGGCTATCGGCGCTCTTTATGTTTGCAGCGATTGTTGCGGGGCAAGTGACTGCGTATTCGATTTATTCACCGAAAATCGAGCACTAGGCATAGCCTTTCAACTCTCGAAAGAAAGAGCTAATCGATAATAAGAAGGCCGCCATCNTANGATGGCGGCCTTCTTTATGGTGTTGTTATCAATGCTGGCAGGAGCCCTATGCAAAAATCGCGATTACGCAGCCTTTGAATAGGGCTCTTGGCCTCTATGTTTTGCCTTGCGGCTAAAACTGCCTTTCCCTTTTTTCGCTTTTTCAACTCGAGAGCGAAATAGCTGACTAGTAACGACTGCTTTTAGCGCGTTGTCTTTAATTTCACCGCGTCCTATATCGGTGTCGTTATGCTTTTTACAGCACGGCTTATGACTCATCATTACCTCCTCAGGTGCTTATTGATTCATCGCGCGAATTGTGGCTTATTTTTAGACAATGTCAAGAATCATCAGCTTATTTTTTAATCTCTCAAATAGCATTGTAACGAACTGGGTTGAAGGGCTATTTGGACATAATTTAAGCCTAAATTATGCCACAGATCTTATTTTCAAAAGTGAGCGAAAGGTTAATTACATCGAAATGTCTTTTAGTGCAAATATTTGCTTTAAATTAGAGATTTCAATCGTCTTGCTACAATTATTCGATTGACAACCCCTAAGATTACTCTAGACTCAGAAGCAGCTAGAAATGAAGTTCTTTGTATACACATTGTTTCGTTGGATTACTTGTAACTCCCCGGCGTGTCGTACGCAATAGCAATTTACTTTTCCACGCTATCAGCGCCGAATTCGGCCGAATATTTTTGATAAATTTAGGATATACATTATGTCTACTCCAGTTACTGGTACTGTAAAATGGTTCAACGAAACTAAAGGTTTTGGTTTCATCAAACAAGAAAACGGTCCTGACGTGTTCGCTCACTTCAGCGCTATCCAAGGTGACGGTTTCCGCACTCTTGCTGAAGGCCAAAAAGTTGAGTTCGTAATCACTCAAGGCCAAAAAGGCCCTCAAGCTGAAAGCATCAAAGTACTTTAATTTCTAAAGTAAACCAAATTCTGAAAACCAGCGCATCTCGCGCTGGTTTTTTTTTATTCTGATAAAAATGTTGTTATATATTCCATTACTTTAAATACATATCAAATAAATTATTTTGCCATTTTCTCAAATATTTTTTAATTCATAACATAAATTACATAAAATTATATATTGCTCCCAAATCCTTATATTAGGTATGTCTTGCCTATTTTTTATTGGCTTAACGTTCAGATAAGATGTTTGCTCTTTTATTCACAGCGCTTATTCGTCATGATCAGCCAGTTTCTTGAACAACAATTAAAATTACCTAAAAACAGCCTTAATCATCGGCGGGCTTACGTAAATTTCACCTCAGCAATACTTGTACTGCTGTGCTCTATGTTCTTTGCTTACTACGACTACGCGATTAAGTACAATTGGGATTTGCTTATCGCCAATATTAGTGCTTTCTCTGCGACGTTAGTATGTCAATTTTTACTGCTCTATAAGCGCCAACTGCTGTCTTCATCTATTGTGCTTACTTGTGTTGTGGTAGCACTGACGCACTACTATATCTACGAAACAGGCAATAAAGAGTATGCGCTCGTCTTTGGTATTATCGCTCCACTTATTTCCATCACCTTACTGCCAAAACGACTCGCTCTCCTGTTTATGGTGATACAGTTTGTCACTTACATCTACTGGCTCCTAAGTCACCTAAACATATGGCGTTCAGCAGCATTTACCGCCTCAAGTTGTATTAATCTTATTTCTGTGTGGTTAGTTCTTACCGTTACGATTACCTACTTAGAGCTCAGTCGCGATAAAGCCTACCGCCAACTTCATAAGACTAACCAACGCCTCCAGCATATAGCAATTACAGATACTCTTACCCAAGTCTATAATCGACGCTATATCGAACAGAAAATTGATGCATCACCATCGAGTTATCATCTTGCGATGATTGATGTGGATGACTTCAAGCACGTCAACGATACCCATGGCCACATCAGTGGTGACAATGTTCTCAAAGGCATTGCAGATTTGCTGCATGATGAATTTCATCCTCATGGTATTGTTGGCCGATGGGGTGGTGAAGAATTTATTGTATTGTTACCTGTCACCTATTCCTATCAACAAGCTTTTAAGTTAACTGAACAGGCTCGTAAACGGATTGAAAGCGCAGATTTTGATATTAAAGAAACAGTATCCGTTAGCATCGGTTTATCCGCATCCTCTCATGATAATTACGAGACAATTTTACGTAGAGCCGACCAAGCTCTATATAAAGCTAAAGCGCAAGGTAAGAACCAAACGGTTACTGAAAACGCAGGTAGGGAATCACATTAAGGTTAACTCTCATGAACGGGATATCCTATCACTCTGATATCCCATTCAAGCATGAGTATGAAACAAATCCTAATATAGCCAAAGATATTGCATCTTGAGGTAACTCAGGTATAGCTCTAGCGACGTAGCAATGATGTCATGTAGTAACGCATTTTTGTTGCAAGAGGACCTTGATTAGGCGTTTGTTTAACGGGCTTCTTTTTTTCCGTTTCTTTTACGTCATCCACAACCACCTCATCAGATGGAGGAGTCAATGCTGTTTTCTCACATAGCGTGGGATAAGCCAGTGTGAACAGCTCCATAAAATCTTGGCGAATTTTTTGTTCAAACTCATTGGCTTTTTCTGTCGGACAGAAAATCATAAAGTGCACCGACTGTTCCCCAGCCCCTGCGCTACCAATATCGATATGAGGTTCGGCACTCGGTAGATCGACGCCAGCATGCTTTTCTATCATACTGTTATAACGTCTTGCGACATCGATAAAATGAGAGAAATGCTCATTAATTCGTAGGTAGAGATCCGGCAGTAAAGGATATAAGTTTACAAAATGCGGCACGATGATATTGAAGTTATGAAACACATATCGTTTCATGAAATTCAGGTTTTTTACTGGGTAGGTAAAAAACATGCTATTGGGTAAGGTTGCCGTTTTACCTGTGTAGTGATATTGCCCATGTAATAAGTCAATTTCTTGAATCACCGTGGCCATCATATTGTGATCAATCACTTCACCACTTAATTGTCCTACCTCAATCCAATCACCAACGCGAAATGAGCGAGAGCTCGCACGTTGAATAGATCCGGTTAAACACAAAATGATCTCTTTTGATGCCACAACGATGGCGACCGCAATAGCGGTAACAGAAAGAGCAAACTGATTGATTTCAGACTGCCAGAGAACAAAAAGGACTAACAAGGTACTAGCAAACATGCCATTCTTAGTTCGTGACATCCATTTCCGCTGATCTTCACTTAAGAAGGAAACGTCACCACGAATCAAACGTAATAGAAAGCTTCTTGCTAACCCCATTACTAACAAAATTAGCGCGGTAAACACCAACTTATAAGTCATTAAAAAATCAATAACCGCGTTAAATTTATCCATTAATTTATTTTCTCCCGCTTTACCACAGTGATGCTTTCATCATTAACTAATAGGGCATCATAACTGAATACCTGCAGATCCCCATCACAAAAACACGTAAAGCGCGTGTCACGTCAAAGGTTTGCTAGTTAATTATACAAGTCGCTCAACTCAAGATAGTCAATGAGGAATATAAAAGCGAAAGAGGGAGACTCCCTTACTGACTCGCTAACCCCTGAAAGCAGATCAGTAAGAGAGAAATAATAGAGGATTAAGATTGATAACGCAGTGCGGTTTTTTCGGCAATTTTCACGATAACTTTAGCCGCTTGTTCCATGCCTTCAATCGTTGCAAACTCATGAATACCATGGAAATTATATCCTCCAGTAAAGATATTCGGACATGGTAATCCCATGAATGATAAGCGCGCACCATCTGTACCACCGCGAACAGGTTTAATCAGTGGTTCCACATCACACTCTTCCATCGCTAGTTTGGCAATTTCGATAATATGTGGATACGGCTCAATTTTTTCGCGCATGTTTTGATAACTATCGGTAATCGTCACTTCAACAGAACCTTTGCGTAATGACTTATTAAGCTCTGCCACTTTCTGCTCAAGGAGAGCTTTTTTATCTGCCAAACCTTGTGTTTCAAAATCCCGAATAAAGTAGGTAAGTTCTGATTTAGCCACCCCCATTTTAGCGGCTGTTAAATGGATAAATCCCTCGTAACCTTGGGTTTGTTCCGGTCTCATTTCGGTTGGCATCTGCTCGATAAATTGCGCCGCGATGTACATCGAGTTCACTAATTTACCTTTCGCTGTGCCTGGGTGAACACTGACCCCGTTACAAATCACTTGAGCAGTCGAACCATTAAAGTTCTCATATTCCAATTCACCAACCGGCCCACCATCGACGGTATAGGCCCATTGAGCACCAAATTTTTCAACATCAAAATGATTAGCACCACGGCCAATTTCTTCGTCGGGAGTAAACCCAATACAAATATCACCATGCGGTATTTCCGGATGAGCTTGAAGAAATTGAATTGCACTCATAATTTCGGCAATACCTGCTTTATCGTCAGAACCTAGCAGCGTAGTACCATCAGTAGTGATGAGATTACAGCCATGTAATGTATGCAGTTCAGGGTATTGAATAGGTGATAGCACTTCATCACCTTTGCCAAGTGCAATATCGCCCCCCTGATAGTTTTCTACGATCTGCGGCTTAACATTTTTCCCCGATGCATCCGGCGCAGTATCCATATGAGAAATAAACCCTATCGCTGGCACATCATAGGGTACATTGGATTTCAGCTTCGCCATCACATAACAACGGTCATCAATACTCGTATCACTTAATCCAAATTCACACAATTCTTCATAGAGCGCTTTAGCGAAAACCTTTTGCCCTGTAGAACTAGGACAATGATGGTTCTTCGGCTTGGATTGGGTATCAAACGTGACGTAGCGTAAAAAACGCTCAACTAAATTTTCCATTACATGCACTCATGTTCAGTCTAACTGCAGCTTGGGGGAACACTCCTCAGCTGAAACAATGCCGTCTAGCAGCTCAATATTGTCCATACTACCCATTCCCACCGAATATAGTTTGCTATAAATCAGTTTTTATTGAATTAAAAACCAAGGCTCAATGGATTGCTGTTTCTAAGGTGCATCGGATTAACAATCAGTTGATATGAAACAAAAAATTGAGATCCGTTTTCCTCACAGCAATACAAAATCAGACACTGTTGCATTGAGAGTTAAATCTAACTCACAGACTGTAACGAAAAGATTCGTTTTCATAAAAATGTGCTTTGCATGTCGTCATCTAACCAACTAGGGTTAGATCATCGTTGATTTCCTGCGCTGCAACCAGATAAAAGAATAAGTAGTCAATTGTTCTGGAGTTGGATAAAACCACCAAATAACAATTACTAGCAACGTCAAGCCTCATGGCGCCTACTCTGAGTAGGTCCATGAGGCACCTTTCAAGCAGTTACTCACAATATTCCACTCGTTATGCCACCTTTAATTTTCCACACTTTTGCATAACATACTTTCCTGTCAAAGGAACCACTGTCTAGGTTTTCCGCAGCATACGCTGCGGATTTTTTTACCTGTCGCACAGAAGCATTCGACTTGCCCTTCCTGGAGTATTTATCGTCACTTGCCCCCTATCTGAAACAAAACGCTCTCCAGTTAATATGTCGATCAAATCGACAGGGAAGTTCAGGTTGATAGTAAAAGAGTGTGATGATTTATTGATGCTGACTGCGCCTTGATCACCACGGGTAAATATCAAGACATTATCTGTCGCGAGAATCGGATTCATACTTAAACCATGCATCCGATTATGAAACTCGATACGCGCAGCCATGGCTTTATCTTGCCAGACGTTTTTCCATCTTGGTTTACCTTCACGGTTCTTAATGCCACTTGTATCTAAATCACTGTAAATGAGTGGCACGCCGCCATCTTGCCCCAATAGATATGAGTATGCGAGACTTTCAGCAACTTCGTCCATAACTTGTCCACGAAAGGCATCATTATTGGGGACATCGTGTGTTATCGCAAAAGTCACCGCGCGCTCTTTTGACAACGCTTCACCAAAGCTATACGGATCAACTAAGGTCGTTAAACTCCCTTGGCAGGCGAATGCATTGTATACCGTTTGAAACAGAGGAAAGTCATAAGCACCAAGTCGAGTTTGCTCTAAGTAAGGCTGTAGAAAGAGCTGATATTCTTGGCGAGTTGCGCCTCCATCTGTAATGATTTCGCCAAATATGTGCATATCGTGAACAATGTCATCACTCCAGACTCGCCTAATATGCTCTAGCGATAAATGCTTAGCCGCATCAATGCGAAACCCCTTGATACCAATACGTTTCAACGCTTGCAGAAACTGGCGTTGCTGGTTAATCACATGATCGTTATCGCGCAATGTAGGAAGCCCCTTATCCTTAGGCCCTCCTGTAATACGACCATTTTGCACTTCCCATTTATCTTTCCAATCTTTAATACCGAATGCTTCGACAAAGTCCTGCTCAGTAAAAAGTGGTTCGGAAAGATCGCCAAACAGCTTCTGCCGCTCAAAATAAGCTTCATTTTGCTTATAATCGGCTAAATCACTTGCGCTAGGATACTGTAAATCAAGGCGTAAAGACGATTCGTTCGCCATGTGATTAAACACAATATCCGCATAAACGTGGATATCGTAATGATCTAATATTGCGACCATTTGAGTTAAAGATTCGGTATTGCCGAGTTGATTATCAATCACTCGATAATCTTGTGGTTGATAACGTTGCCACCAAGGGGTGCCCATTTCCTGTTTGAAGGATTTCATCGGTGGAGAAATAAGCACTGACCGATACCCAGCGCGATAAATGGCTTCAGCTCTCTCAGAGATAAGAGCATAAGGCCAATCGAAGGTATGCAAGATCACATCGGTTGGCTGGCATGTCATAACAGCAACTCCTTGTTGTACGAAAGCTAATTAAAATCACAGTTGAAGGCGTAGCTTTCGGCCTTTCCTATTCATTTATTTCACTTTGATTGAACGCGTCAGCATGGCTCATCAGATTAACGGTTAACAGACTAAACCATGTGTAATAACGCCCAGTGAATACATCACCTGCCAGTGAGAGTTATCTCATTGCTGTTTTGGGGCGGGTCACATCTCGACCAATGAGTAATGGAGTCAAGACACAATCATCGCTACCCTAAAGTGAGTGACTAAAGTATACATCAGCTTTACCAATCAAATTATTAGTAACTAAATATCATAAGTTAACGTGGAGGGGAAATGACAGATAAACAACAGGAATCAAATGCGCTCGCTTAGAATAGACATTGTGGCCGACTTTGTGTGTCCTTGGTCATTCATCGCTTACGTACGATTAAAGCATGTAATAAGTCAGTTAGATTCAGACATAACCGTTGAACTGTTTTGGCATCCTTATGAATTGAACCCAACCATGAATTTGAAGGGTGAAAATTTACGCGAACATTTAATGCGCAAATATAAAATGTCTGCCACACAAGTAGAACAAACGCTCAATAAAGTGATTGAAACAGGTAAAATGTCGGGGCTGGAGCTTTCATTTCCAGAAAGCATGTCTATCTATAACACTCGACATGCGCATCAGCTGTTACAGTGGTCTTTATTACAGCACAAACAAACGGACATGGCTTTGGCTTTGTTCGAGGCTTATTTCAAACATCACCGAGCACTGGATGACCATCAAGTATTGATCGCATTAGCGAAAGAATTAGGCCTTGAACAAGACATATGCTCTCAAGTCATTAATAAGCCGTCTTGGTCTAATACGGTTGCCCAAATAGAACAGCAGTGGTTACAAGCAGGGATCTCCTCTGTACCGACTCTTATTGTCGACCAGCACCATTTGATATCTGGAGCACAAAGTGAAGAGTCTCTTTATCAGCAACTGCGCCAGATTACGACCCTTCCCCCGAAAAAACATACTCACTAGATAATGTCTAAAGCGGGTGAGCCATACTCCTTATAAGCTTTAGAAAACCCTACTGTTTGGAAAATAACTTGAACACCATCTTGGGCATAGATGACCTGTGGCTTTGATTGAAACTGGTTAATAATATATTTAAGCCCTTGGTTTGTGGCGGGAAAATCGATTCTTACTCCTAAACCAATACACTGAGCAAAAAAGCTCATACTTTCACCATTCACCAAATATTCTGGCGCTTTATAAATCTCTTGATCAAATCCTAAACATTCTTCAGAGGGAAACACAATCCCAACACTTTTATCTCCAGATGCATTGGCAAATATGACCGCCTGAATCGCACCGCCAAAATTGGAATCAATACGATTGTCTTCCCAGCGTTCAGATTGAGCTATGGCTGTGCTTGCAAATAATGCCGCTAAAGTGACACTGTATTTCCATCGGCTCATAGTCACTCCTTAGTCAAGGTTAATCGATTATCTTACTCTCTACAGAATAAGACAGGATCGCTTTATCCACCCAACTATGTTTTCAATCTCTTCACTCATATGAAAGTGGTTAAGTTAAATTCACCATTTTTATATAGACCCAAGCAAGATCTCACTATTGAAGTACAAATTTCATTAGAGTNGTAAAACAGCGTTTTACTAATTTTTACTCTACCTAAAAAATAATTGGGAAATAATAATGAAAAGGTCTCTCACATGGCTGTTATCAGCAGGGTTAGTCGCTACGTTTAGTGCTAACCTACAAGCCAAACAAGTTGAAGTTCATGATCCAGTAATGGCAAAAGAAGGGAATACCTATTACGCCTTTAGTACTGGACCGGGGATCACCTACTATTCCTCACAAGATATGAAGCATTGGCAACTGGTGGGCCGGGTATTCAAAGATAAACCCAGTTGGGCTCCACGTGTTGCTCCAGGATTTAATGGCCACCTTTGGGCTCCTGATATCATTCATCATAATGGCAAATTTTATCTTTACTATTCAGCTTCAGCCTTTGGCAAAAATACGTCAGGGATTGGGGTTACCGTGACGAAAACTCTCGATCCTAAATCTAAAGACGCCCAGTGGGTTGACCAAGGCGTCGTTCTACAATCAATCCCGAATCGAGATGAATGGAACGCCATTGATCCAGCCGTTGCATTTGATGATCAAGGGACACCTTGGATGGCATTTGGCTCATTCTGGCATGGGTTAAAATTGGTAAAATTGGATCCAAGTTTGACTCGTATTGCCGAACCTCAAGAATGGTATAACCTAGCCCGACGCCCTTCCACTACTCTGACTGATGGGAAACAAGCTGGAGATGGTGCAATAGAAGCTCCTTTCATCTTCAAAAAAAATGGCTACTACTATTTGTTCGTTTCATTTGATTTATGTTGTCGAGGCATGGATAGTACCTATAACATTCGTGTTGGCCGCAGTAAAAATATCCAAGGCCCATACGTCGATAAAGAAGGTAAATCGATGATGCAAGGTGGAGGAACACTCGTATTGAAAGGAAATAAAGATTGGGTCGCTTTAGGTCACAATGCGGCTTACACCTTTAATGGCAAGGATTACATGGTATTCCACGCTTATGAAACCGCAGATAATGCGCTACAAAAATTGCGTATTTTACAAATCCATTGGAAAAATAATTGGCCAACTGTCAATCCTGCTGACCTGAATAAAAACACCACTGTATTAGAAAAGTAACTAAAAAAGTAAGGCTGCCTCATGGCAGCCTTACTGTTTATCTTGCTTTACGGATTAATGAACAGTGCGGTCTGATTTCGCGTAAAACTGACCGAAGTATTCTTCTAACACTTCAGGTGTCAGTTTACCTTCTGCTTCCAATTTTTTAAGCTCAGCCACAACCGCTTTTTGATCTTCAATAGATGGCAGCTTTACTTCTGGCTCGTCAGCATTCACGTCTTGCGACATCATTTCTAGTTCTTTTTCAAAATCACTCATGAGAGATACCTAATTGATTTATTCTGTCAGGAAGTTTACCCAACTCCCTGACGAGATACTAGAGCTTGAAGGTACCAACCATACGGTCTAATCGGCTAGACAGGTCATTCAGATCATGACTCGCCTCCGCTAATTCTTCCGCCGTTGTTGTGGTCATCTTATTAATCGAATTGATCTCTTCGATGTTCATATTAATGGTATGTACAACGGTAGACTGTTCTTCTGTTGCGGTCGCCACTTGAATGTTTCGGTCTGATATATCATGAATACGCTCTGAAATACTGACCAACACCTGCACCGCTTCATCAGAGGCTTGCACCCCATCAAGTGTCACGATGCGACCCGCTTCCATCGCTTCTACGGCATCTTTAGCATTAGATTGTAGTTTATTAATCATCACCTGAATTTCGTCGGTTGATGATGCGGTACGACCAGCTAGGTTACGCACTTCATCTGCGACAACCGCAAACCCCCGACCTTGCTCACCAGCACGAGCTGCTTCAATCGCGGCATTAAGTGCGAGTAAGTTCGTTTGCTCAGAGACTTCGCGAATAACATCCAAAATCTTACCGATGTCTTGAGTTGTCGCAGCTAATTGCTGCACCACTGTGCCGGTACTTTCCATATCATTTGCTAAGCGATCAATGACGTTCTTCGCCTTGTTGACCACATCACGGCCGGAGTCGGTGTTATCCGATGCTTCTGTGGCCGTCTGTGCTGCCGTTGACGCATTAGACGCAATTTCACTAATGGTTGCGCCCATTTCATTGATAGCGGCAACCACTTGCAATGTTTGATCACGCTGTTCTTGACTGTTGTCGTGGGTTGACGACGCTTTCTCAGCAACACGCTGTGCCGCTTGTTGTAAAGCACCACTGGTTTCCGCCACTTCACGCATGGAACGATGAATTTTCTCGATAAAGCCATTAAAGCCTTTCGACAGCTGAGCAATCTCATCGTCACTGTTGATTTCAATACGTTGCGATAAATCCCCATCGCCTTGGCCTAAATCAGTAAAACGCTGAGCAAGTTGGCGGATTGGGTTTACGATACTGTTGGCTAACCAAATTCCACCAAGAATAAAGATTACAGCCACAATCACAGTAAAGATCAAAATGCGATGGGTAACGTTATTCACGCTAGCAAACACTTCACTTACCGGCACAGTCCCCACAACAAACCAATCCATCGACTTCACGTACAAACTCCCAACGAACACCTCTTTGCCGTTAGTTTGAGTTTCTATCAAGTTGAAACCTTGTTTATTCAACAACTCACTTGCTTGAGTACCATAGAAATCACGTAATGTTTTATGTGACTTAGTTTGGTCTCGATGAATTTGTACTTCACCTTGCGCATTGGTTAAATACACATAACCCGACTTTTCAATATGGAAACTATTGAGAAAACTCACCATGTCATCCATTGATTTCGATACGCCAGACAATGTATCGCCCCCCACCGATTGATAGTTAGCAAACATTTTTACTTGTCCATTCGCTTCTTGGAACATGCTTACCATGGTTGGGTTATTGGACTGAACAAAACTGTAAAACCACCCATCTTGCTGATGGTTTAACTTACGCAGAAAACCATTCTGGTTCCAGTAGTTCGCATTGTGTCGATTCGCAATCGATGCATCATTCAAATCATATTGAGCGCGCACATTATTTAGCTCTTTAACTAACATCGTTTCAGAAGCTGAATCGAGTTTATCATTGCGAATCGCTTGCTTAGCGTATTCACTGTTGGCAAGTTGATGAGCAGCGTTCAATAGCTGGGAAACCTGACTATCAACTCGATGGCTGATTTGGCCAAGGAGAGAAGGTAGTTCGACATCGACCAAGCGATGACGTAACACATCATGTGTTTGACGTTGTGCAATCAATCCAACCACCATAGTGGAAGCCAGTACTGCGAGAGCAATACCGATGATCACTTTTTGTTTAATACTTATCTTATGCAACAAGAACATGTACTCGTGCCTCTAAAATTTGGCGAATATTTTTATCTGTTTGGTCGACTTACGGTACATAAATAACGTTGTAGCCAATCATCCCTGAACCATCATTTACGTTCATTCTGTAAGAGTGACAAATCTGTAACCTAGGGGTCTCAAATAAGCAGTTACTAATTTAGCCATTTAATTCCCTAGCGAGCGCGAGATTGTATACGACTTGAAGACAAATGTTTATCCAGTTAAGCAAGAAAGTTTCACTACAAACGATTACATATCTATTTATTTGTTGAATCGTTTGCTTTACCTCCCTATAGCGCATAAAAACCACAGACTTCCAAAGGCCTTGATACTTTATTTCTCAACAAAATTAATCGCCAAATTGATATGAATAACGACACTAATTGAACAGTAAAACCCTGACCAATAACTTAGGGTTATTTGTTACTACAAAAGTGCAACAAAACATTGTCTAATGGGGAGAATTCACTTTGGTAACGAACACTAAGTCCCCTGATAATCGAGTTTTTTCAGCTAAATGTGTATAAATGTAAATTTTTGAGGAACTTTTTCATCAATAAGCTCACTAACTGCTGAATAACTAAAGAGACTTGGATGTTATGCAGTCAGAAATCTTTCAAACGTTACAGCACTATTTAAATCAGCAAGTGATCGGTCAAGAAGGCTTAGTTGAACAATTACTCGTCGCCCTACTCGCTGATGGGCACATTTTGGTTGAAGGCCCTCCAGGTCTTGCTAAAACACGTGCAGTTAAAGCATTGGCCGAATGTATTGAAGGGGATTTTCATCGAATCCAATTTACTCCGGATTTGCTACCGGCTGATTTAACCGGTACGGATATCTTTCGTCCTGAAACAGGCGAATTTCAATTCCAGCCAGGCCCTATTTTCAATTCATTAGTGTTAGCCGATGAGATCAACCGTGCGCCAGCAAAGGTTCAAGCCGCTATGCTAGAAGCAATGGCTGAGAAACAGATTACAGCGGGCAGAAAAACCTATCCGTTACCTAAACTGTTTTTGGTGATGGCGACGCAAAACCCAATTGAACAAGAAGGGACTTACCCTTTACCAGAAGCTCAGCTTGACCGTTTCTTATTGCACCTAGATGTGGATTACCCTGACGCGGAACATGAGCTTGCTATTTTGCGTTTAAACCGCGGTGAAGCCAAAGGCGACCACGCCCAAAATACGCCACGAGTCTCACAGCAAAGCATTTTTGCTGCCCGACAAGAAGTACTCAATATTCATATGGCGGAATCGATTGAAAACTATTTAATTCGCCTGGTCATGGCAACGCGTAAACCCGCGCAATACGATACAAAACTGGCGGAATGGATCGAAATGGGAGTCAGCCCACGAGCCACTATTGCACTTGATCGCTGTGCTCGTGCCCATGCTTGGCTTAAAGGTCGAGACTTCGTCAGCCCAGAAGACATTCAAGCTATGATCTTCCCAGTATTACGTCATCGTTTATTACTTTCTTACCAAGCTCAGGCAGAAAATGTGCATCCGAATCAAGTGATCGCTCACTTACTTTCGCTTGTAGGTAGTGCTTAAGGAGTCACTATGACTTACTCATTACCCGCACATGCAGATGGCGTTCATATTACGGTTGAAGAGTTGCTGCCCTACCGGCAGCATACGAGTAAGTGGTTACCACCAGCAAAGAGTTTGTGGTCTCAATTGCTTGGTCAACATCAAAGCCGTCAACTCGGCCGTGGGATGGATTTTGCTGAAGTTCGTCAGTATCAGCCTGGCGATGATATTCGAGCGATTGACTGGCGCGTGACGGCCCGTACAGGTAAACCTCACACTAAGCTGTTCACCGAAGAGCGTGAGAAACCTGTGATTCTGTATATCGATTTAAGTTCGAGTATGCAGTTTGGTTCCACAGCCATGTTTAAAGCCGTACAAGCCGCACACATGGCAAGCCTATTAAGTTGGCTTGCCATTGCCGAAAAAGACCGCATTGGTGCGGTGATTGATACCGGTTCACAAGTCGTAGAAATCAAACCGACCAGTCGGCAAAAAGGACCACTGCAAATTATCGCACAAGTTGCTCAGTTACAGGAACAGGCCCTAACAAAAGCTGGCGAGGCGGCATATGATTCCATGCAACAAGGTATGCTGGCGCTTAATCGGTTGTGTCCAAAAGGTAGCGATATTGTATTAATCAGTGATTTTGTTCGTTACCAAGACGAACTAAAACCCCTTTTTAACCAATTACACCGGAGAAATCGTATTCGTCTTATCCATATTTATGATCCGCTAGAACAAGGACAAACTCTTTTTCGCGGCACAGAATTGGTCAGTGATCAAAAACAAGCGCGCTGGCTCAACTTTTCATTAAATAGTACTCGTAATGGGATCAAAAAAGCCTTTGAATCTCATCAGGAAAAACTAGAATTACTGTGTCAATCAATGAAGATGGAGTACCACTCACTCTCTAGTGAGGGTCCTTTGCTACAACAACTAGCTGGATAAGGAAATATGCAGGAAAAATCATCAACACCACTACAACTTAGTGATTTACACCTTCCGGATGTACCTTCGTGGTTACCCCTAGCTTGGGGATGGTGGGCATCGATCGGCGCGATCGTTGTGGTAATTATTATTGTGCTTTTAGTTGTTCGTTGGAAACGTAAACGCCTAGCGCCGAAGAAAACGGCACTGCGCCTATTGACCCCATCACTTGGGTTACAAACCCCGTCTTCAGCGATAGAACTACTACGCCAAGCAGCCTTTTGCTATTACCCACGTGAACAAATCGCACACCTTACCGGTAAAGACTGGTACGCCTTTTTAGATGATCAAGTGGGACGTCCGCTATTCGTCCCTCACGAAACACAGTGGCAGCAGGCACTCTATCAAAAGCAATCAACTGTCGATTCTAACGTTCTTATCGAAGATTGCTATCAATGGATAAACGATGCTTTGCCGCCTAAAAAACGGAGATCTGTCAACGTTGGCAAACATTGAGTTAGTATGGTGGTGGGCATTATGCCTACTGCCTCTCCCATTTATCGTTTATAAATTTGCACCTTCGGTAAAACAGAAAACAGCGATTTCGCTGCCCTACCTCCCACAACAAGCCCAACTCTCGGCGCCTAATCATATGTTCGCCAAAGGGTTAGCTGTTGCTATTTGGGTCTGTTTAGTTATCGCGGCAGCGCGTCCTGTATGGTACGGAGAGCCGGTGAATGTATCACCTAAACATCGCGATATGATGCTAGTGGTCGATTTATCCTATTCGATGAGTCAAAAAGATATGCAGCAAGGGGATAATTATATCGACCGCCTGACTGCGGTAAAACACGTATTAAAAGATTTCGTGGCTAAGCGTAAAGGGGATCGCCTCGGTCTGATTTACTTTGCCGATCATGCTTACCTGCAAACACCGCTGACCTTTGATCTACATACGGTAGAAGAACAGGTCAATCATGCAGTCCTGAAATTAATTGGTACTCAAACCGCGATGGGTGAAGGCATCGGTCTTGCGACCAAAAACTTCATTGATGGTGATGCACCACAACGCGTCATGATTCTACTCAGTGACGGTAGCAACAACTCTGGAGTTATGGACCCTATTGAAGCTGCGAATATTGCCAAAAAATACCACACCACCATTTACACCATCGGTGTTGGCGCCGGTAAATTAACCGTACAAAGCTTCTTCGGTTCACAAACGGTTGATACCGCAAAAGACTTGGATGAAAAAACGTTGAAAAAAGTGGCTTCAATCACTGGAGGCAAATATTTCCGAGCTCGTGATGCCAAAGATTTACAGAATATTTATGACACTATCAATCAATTAGAGCCTGTAGAAAAAGCGACGCAAACTTGGCGCCCACAAACCGAATGGTTTGGCTTACCGCTCGCTATTGCTCTTGTTTTGTCTGTCGTTTTATTCGTGGTTAGGAGAAATCATGTCTAATTTTGTTTTTCTTACCCCTTACTGGCTGCTGGCGATCATTCCATTAGCCGCATTCTTACTGTGGTTACGTCTACGTAATCAACAGCAAACCTTGATTGCACCTCACTTAGCGAAAGCAATGGGGCTCGGTTCGCAGGCTAAGCAAAGCACAATACTTTCTGTTTTATCATTGGCATGGCTGTTAGCCTGTATTGCTTTAGCAGGTCCTAGTTTTCAAAAACAAGCGCGACCAACATACAGCAATGGTAGTGCTCGCGTGTTAGTCATGGATATGTCGATGTCGCAATACGCGACGGATGTTAGCCCAAACCGCTTAACTCAAGAACGTTACAAAGCGCTCGATCTACTCAGTGGTTGGCATGACGGTTACACAGGATTAGTTGCATTTGCTGCTGGCGCTTATACTGTCAGTCCTATGACCTCAGATGCATCAACCATCAAAAACTTAGTGCCAAATCTATCGCCAGAGATCATGCCTGCCCCCGGCTCTAATGTGGTTGCAGGAGTGAAAAAAGCCATCACCATGATGGAAAATGCAGGTATGGCCAAAGGCGACATTGTGCTGTTAACGGACGATATCGATAGTGACCAAAGCAGCCAAATTAAAAGCGTATTATCCGGTACCCATTGGCATTTATCCGTCTTAGCGATGGGGACAGAATCAGGAGCACCAATCCAGTTAACCGATGGTTCTCTAATGAAAAACGGTCAAGGCGACACTATCGTGGCTAAAATCGATTTCGATACCATGCGAGCCCTGACTCAATCCGTGAACGGCGTATTTGTTCCCTATCGCGGAGATGGTAAAGATGTCGATACCATTCTAGCAAACACTCAAGCAGTGAAAGCCGTAAAAGGAAAAAACGGCACTCGTACCGTGACAGAACGGATCAACAACGGTTATTGGTTAGTTTTTATTATTATGATTCCAGCCTTACTCTTATTTCGTCGCGGCGTCATTTTTATCTTTGCTTTGGTCACACTACCTTTGCTGATGATGCCCCAACAAGCTGAAGCTGCACCATTTCTTAATAAAAACCAGCAAGCCTATCAAGCTTTCAAAAATAAAGAGTATAAGCAAGCTGCCAATCTGTTTACTGACCCGAAATGGCAAGGTATTGCCAAATATAAAGCAGGGGATTATTCAGGTGCGATTGATAGTCTATCTCAGGTTAAGCACCCCGATGAAGACACTCAATATAATTTAGCGAATGCTTACGCACAAGCACAACAGTTAGACAAAGCCGAACAGTTGTATAAACAGATATTGGCGCACAACCCAACCAATAAAGATGCGAAACACAATTTGCAAGTAGTTGAACAAGCTAAGAAAAAGCAAAAACAACAACAGAAGAATCAACAAGGTAAAAACCAATCAAACCAACAAAGCAAGCAGGATAAACCCTCTTCTAATGATCAGAAAAACTCTGATAATAAAAACCAGAGCCAAGGTGATAAAAGCCACCAAGATCAAAAGAAACAAGACAATCAGCAGGGTCAAAAAAATCAGGATAAATCTGCCCAACAGGATTCTTCAAAGACGAACAACAAACAGTCGCAGCAAGATAACCACAATCAATCTCAACCTGCGGAAAAAAAGAAATCGCAAGACAAAGATAAGGCGTCGCAGCAGCAAGCATCAGCGAACAAGTCGCAAGATAACAACGACTCAGCTAAATCTGCGGATCAGAAACAAGATCAACAAGCTAAGCAAGCTCAAGCAGCAAGAGCGAAGCAACAAGATAACAAACAGAAACAGAGTCAACAGGCTGTTGCGGCCAAGCCCAGTTCTGCAAAAAAAGTTGACCCTGAATTACGTAAGTTAGAACAAGTAGAAAGTGTTCGCGATCCAAGTCAACTGTTACGAGCTCAGCTCTATTTGCAAGCACAGGATCAAGACCAACCAGATACGCAAACTAAGAAATGGTAACCATGAAAACCCGTATTCAACGCTTATCCGTTTTTCTGTCTTTTTTGATGCTCAGCTTAATGAGCTTAAATGCCTATGCCGACAGTTTTTACGCCACTGTGAGTAAAAACCATGTTGTGCAAAATGAAGTGTTCCAACTGAAAATTACGACTGATGAGAAGGCCTCATCTGATGATATTGATTTTTCAGTGTTACAAAAAAACTTCATGATGGGGCGTCCAAATTTTGGCCACTCAGTGACTATCATTAACGGTGACCGCAGCGCTAAATCTGAATGGACGATATCTTTAGCAGCGAAACGCACTGGTATTGTGACGATTCCAAGCTTCAAGCTAAATGGAAAAATGACGCAATCGATCGCAATTCAAGTCACCAAAGATAGTGATGCACCAACAACGAATGATTTAGTTGAAGTACAAAGTCACCTTAACCGAACCACCCTTTACCCGGGAGAAAGTGCATTACTTAAAGCTCGTCTTATCGTTAAAGCAGATACCCGCCGCTTACAAAATACCGATATTGAACCACCAAAGGTCAACGGGATGGAACTCAAACCTGCGAGTAAGCCAAACCAATATCAATCGGTACAAAACGGCATGCAAGTCACCGTTGTGGATCAAGATTTTCGGATCACGGCGCAAAAACCTGGAGACTTCACTCTTACCGAGCCCAAATTTACTGGCTCAATGATTTATGGCAACGATTATGATGGCAGCACGCGTATTGTTTCTCTAGAGACACACCCGAAAACCTATCAAATGCACGTGGAGAATAAGCCCGCCAACTACCACGGTGTGTGGCTTCCAACTAGCAAGCTCAACCTTTCTCAGCAGTGGAAAGACGGCCATGGTAATCCTATTCAAACTCACACGTTCAAAACTAAAGTCGGTGACTCAATTAGCCGTGAGATCACGTTAAAAGTAGCGGGTGTATCGCAAAACCAATTACCTGATATCCAAATCAATAATCCGGATACAGTTCGTGCCTACAGTGAAAAACCACACTTTGAGACCACAGATAATGGTGATGTGGTCATGACACTTAAACAAGTGATCATTCCACGTCAAAAGGGCAATATAGAACTACCGAAAGTGTCCCTCAACTGGTGGGATGTCAGTGCTAAAAAAGAACGCACCACAACGATTGATGGTATGTCTCTTCAAGCTGCAGCGAGTGATGATCAACCACTGCCTAACGTAGCACCACAACCACAAACGCCTGCCAAAGTGATTACCAAAACGGATCCTGGCTACTGGCCTTATCTAACTGCAACATTCGCCCTGCTTTGGATGGTCACACTGGCACTCGCCATTTATTGGAAACGTCATGGCCAACCAAACGAAGCGAATGCGCAATCACCATCAGCGACCAAAGGTTCTCCATCACGCTCAGCTCAGGCCTTAACCATAGAGCAAGCTATACAACGACGTGATGGCATTGCTATTAATAAAGCGCTTAATGCGTGGCGTCATAGTATGGTGTTAACGGCGGAAGATGAAGTGCTATTAGAGCAGGAGAAAACGCAACTGGACGCGGCACTGTATGCTCGCCATGATGGCACCACGACTATAGATGGTTCAAGCTTGCTTAACTTCATTAAACACATCGAACGCAAACAAAAGAAACAGCGAGGGCGCAAACAGAAAGGAAGTGAACTGCCACCGCTGTAGCGTTAACTTGTTAGGTTATTTAACTAACGATGACCAAAGCCGCCTGTTATCTGGCGGCTTTGCTTTTTATTACATCCAACTCTTCATGTTGCATCACTCTTATTCTACTAGGCAATAGTGTCTAGACTCGGCAAAATCACCCTATTAATCCTCTTGTTTGATGCTGTTTACCATGAGACTCGTGCTTGCTGTCGTATTGTCGCTGTTTTGCTGTCACGCATTGGCCGATGTTGATTTAGTCAAAGTCGACAAGTCTAAACGCCGGCTCTATCTGTATGATTCTGGTACGGTAGTACGAGAATATCGCATTGCATTAGGCAAGAATCCCCATGGTCCAAAGCGCCAACAAGGCGATCAACGGACACCAGAAGGTCACTACTACCTTGATGAGGTAATTACCGATTCACAATATTACAAGGCCTTTCATATCAGTTATCCAAATCAAGACGATCAGCAACAAGCTTTACAACGCGGCGTTGATCCTGGCGGTGATATTATGATTCATGGAATTAAAAACGATGAGCATCGTCCTCCTGCTTTTGTTCAAAGCTTTGACTGGACGAATGGCTGTATTGCACTAACCAATCAAGAGATGGACGAATTGATTGAATTGGTAAAAGAAGGGACAAGAATCGAAATCGAGTGGTGAATTCACCACATTTTTAACCAGTTAACCACCACTGCGGTTAGCTAAGAGGAAAGTGCGCTAGGGCTGATTAGCCCGAGCGCACTGGAGTCACAACTTAATATTTTAAACACTTAAGCAAATGTCTTACCCGTCGCTTCTTCAAACTCATTGACCATAATTTCCCAAGCGCTATGGATATTATCCGCCAAGTTAAACAGACCACTACGACCAATTACATAAATGTCAGGTTTAACATCATGAATCATTTTCCAATGTTCTTTATTGGTTGAACCATCCATTTCAATCAGATAGCTATACCCATGCTCCTCACGAAGTTGGTTTAGCTCGGTGATTTTATCTAGCATTTTGGCGAGAAAACGTTGGCCAGCAAATCCAGGATCAACAGTCATGATGGTCACCTTATCTAGAATATCTATGTAAGGCATAATTTCTCTAACCGGCGTCTCTGGGTTTAATACCACGCCAGCCTTTAAACCTGCTGCGTGAATTTGGTCAATCAAACGAAATGCAATGCCATTAATGTTCTCAGCAGGCATACAGATCACTTCACACTTAATATCAATTAGCTGTTGGACCCAAAATGAAGGGTCGGTCACCATCAAATGTGCTGACATTTCCTTATTAGTCAGTTTACGCGTTTGCTCAATAAACCAAGGTGATAAGCTTAAATTCGGAACAAAGTGGCCATCCATTATATCGATATGAAATGAATCTACATGATCATTTAAAAAAGTAATTTGCTCTTTAAACTGATCTAAATCCATTGTCATCAATGATGGGGAAATATTAATATGTTCACTCATATATAAATTCCGTGCTTTAATGAAAAGATATGTTTATTAAATAAATTAATATGCTATCTAACCTTCCAGACGGACGTAATAATCCCTATCTAGATATTATTAGATATATTTAATTAGTTTATTTATATAAATTTTTTATAGTGATATTTCTTAGATATTAGCTGATCTTAATATCATCTAAACTGATGTCTTCCTCTTCGTCATCGGTATTAATAACGACATCGCGAGGAACATCCTTTTTAATAATTGCGTAGACCACACCAGTCACAAATATATTCACGACTAATGCCATAACTCCAGCCATTGGGTGAGACATGGTAGGAATCATCAATACGCCGCCGAAAGGCACTGTTGCATCCGCACCATAAACCATTGTCACCGCACCGCCACAAGCGCCACCTATGGCAGCCGCAGCAATACCGCGGATAATATCGTTCATCACAATAGGAATTGAGCCTTCAACGATATTCACAATCCCCATGGGGACAGCCGATTTTAATGTTTCAATTTCTTCATGGTTATAAATATTTTTACGCATTAAGCCACTGATAAAATAGGCCAAACCAAAGCCGATAGGGGTGGCTGTGTTCACCAACTGGAGCGCAGTAATGGGTTCATTAATTCCTTGCGCTTGTAAGGTTAAAACGAACGCAAAACACGTTTTATTGATAGGCCCACCAAAGTCAACAATACATAAAGCACCAATGACAGCCCCCAACACTAAGTTTGATGACGTCCCCATCTCTCTTAAGAAAGAGGTCAACGCATCGGTAAACACACCAATGGGTGAGCCAATGATATAGACCATAATTAACCCACTAATAATAGAGGCAAAAAATGGCACTATTAACGTAGGCATTAAACCACGAGCCCAACTTGGCACCTTAACATGCTTGATAATCGCTTGAGCAAGATATCCGGCAATGTAACCACCGATAATCCCGCCAATAAAACCAGCATTGATAGAGTTAGCGGCCAGACCAACGACGAAACCAGGGGCAATACCGGGTTTCCCTGCGATTGATCCTGCTATACCACAAGCGATGACAACTGGTAATAACCCTAAAGCTTTGCCTCCCATAGTGGCGAGTGCTTGCCAAATATTGAAGTTATCTTGTGCAAGCGAGCTCTGGGCTGTACCGCCCATCGCCATGCCAATAGCGATAATAAAACCCGCGCCGCACACAATTGGAATCAAAAACGAGATAGCGGTTAGCAGATGACCTTTAGGGTTTGCTGCCACCCATATGTCTTTCATACTCATAAATAAAACCCTCTATATCCATTGCATAATGATTGGTTAACAATTATTCCTTAACTAATTCGTGCAATTTTTCGATAAGTTTATTAGGTGATTTAATTGCGGTCTGAGTTGTCACTTTCACCACTTTTTTACCAGTAAATCTCTCTTCTCCAGTCACTTTTACGTCTGCAGCTAAGATGACAATATCAGCTTGAGAAATCTCTTCGTCAGTCAATTTATTTTCAATACCAATCGTGCCTTGAGTTTCAATTTTTACATTGTCACCGGCCTTTTTAGCGGCCGTTTCAATTTTCTTTTGGGCAATATATGTATGTGCAATGCCTACAGTACAAGCAGAGATACCAACAATATTCATAATTTTTTCTCGCAATATGTTTCACATTATTTTTATAAATTAAGGTCTACAAAATAATGAATGGTTTGGATTAAGCATCAACTTCAGCCGTTTCATTAAAAAGCTGAATAATATTTTTAGGATCATTTTCTACTAGCAAATTTTCAATAATATCTTCATCAGCCAAAGCGCTAGAAACTTGGGTTAATAAACGGATATGGGTGGTATTTTGATCTTCTAAACGCACAGCAAATAAAATAATACAGCGGATGTCACTGCCATCTAAACTTTCCCAAGGAACCTCATGTAGAGTTCGACCAATCGCAATGGTAGTATTTTTTACTGCTGCTGATTTACCATGAGGAATAGCAATATGATTTTCAAATCCGGTTGAACCTTGTTCTTCGCGTAACCAAACATCACGAATAAACTGTTCACGATCAATAACTGAACCATCCTCTACTAATAAATCGGTAAGCTCTTCAATAACTTCAGCTTTGGTTCTTGCCGCCATATCTAATTTGATGTGTTTCTCAGTGAGAATTTTTGTGATGTCCATAAATAACCTTCTCTTTTGTAAAATTAAGACTGAATAATAGTGTGCGCACTACTGGCTTGGTGCAGCTTTTCCGTTATCAAGGTGTCAGTGACCCGCTGGAGGTCCGCATCGTTAAGAAACGCGGTAACATAAACCACTGGTGTATCTATTTCTGGTAAATGAACAGTTGAGATCACCAGATCAGGAGACATTTCCTGATTAACTCTTGGTAAATTTTTAGAGGGTACAGCCGCTACGATTTCCCAATCGGGAAAGGCGCGTAAAATGCGACTTTTTAACAAATGTGATGTGCCCACACCGGTCGAACAAACTAGTAATACTCGCTTGTGAGTAATTTGCCGTTCAATTGCAGCCTGAAAGTGGACGGCTAAATATCCCAGTTCATCATCAGAAACAAGCCTCTGCGTGGTTCTGGAAAAGACATCTTCGGCTGCGACACGAGTTAACTGATACACATCAACCAATTCGTTCTTGATGTCCTCTAACAATGGATTGCGAATAATAATTTGATAATGCAAGCGATTGATTAAAGGTCGAATATGAACGACTAAACCATCAAACAGCTGCTTATCAGTACCTAAATCAACATTAATGAGCTGTGAGAATCTCGTCACTAATTGCAAGGTAACGTCGCGCGCCTCATCACTAAACAACGCCGCATTAAGTAAGCTATGGTTATGATTTTCAACCACCATAACACCTGATGAAATGATGTATTGGTAGATAAACCAAACTTCATCTTCCGGTAATGGCAACGCAATATGTTGTTCAATTTTTTCTACCATTTTTCCCGCTGCAGCAAAGGCAGGATCGGTCGGTTTTTCTCGCGACACATCACCAGAATGTACTAATAAATTTCCTTTAACCCTGCGATGCATCATGATCAAAATATGGGTAAAGATATTGATGTAATAGGGCTCACCCAATGGATAAGCTAATGATTCTTCCATTTCTTTTAGAAGCACTTCGACAAACGCAACATCTTGATCACCGAAATATTGGATCAACGCCTTGTAGCTTCCGGGATCTAAGCGGGAATGATTGACAGTACCGGGATCTTGATGGTTCATTAATCCGTTAATTAATGCGACCATAGCTTGGCGCACATTATTCTCATTCCCTTTAATATGGGTTCCACTCTGACTACGAATTAATTGCAACCCTAGTGGAGTAATCCAATCTTCAATAATTCTTAAATCATTAACGATAGAGGCATTACTAATCGAATAACGTTCTGACAACTTGTTAATGGATGTTTCCTTCGGGGTTTCACTTAATAACCAAGAGGCAATTTTTATCCGGCGCGCATGTCCCGTGACACCATCAGCGTCATCATTTTCACCATTGAGCTGCTGTTCGAGTAGTAGCAGGTCGGCAGTATTGTCCGCGATTAACATGACCCCCGCTCCTGCTTTTTTGTCCACCTGAATGTGAGAATCAACTAAATAATCATTGATGACATTAAGATCGCGCTGAACCGTTTTTTTAGACACACCAAACTGCTCTGCCAGATTGAGTAAGGTGACATACTCTCTCTGTTGCAGCAGTTGACGTAATAATCTGTGTTGTCGTGAGGTAATCATTTTCATTGTAGGTACAGACCAGATTAATAATTATAATTAGCCACTTATTGGCTGTTTGGTTCCACGTTTTATGATTATGAATATAGGGAGTATCAAATGGGGTCACAATACTAAATATTGTCCAGAGTTCAGGACAATTAACAAACACTGATAAAACAGAAAAGATAATTAAAGTTATGATTTATAAATAAAAATCAAGAGGATGGCACCATAATTTTTCGATTACTTTCTATGCGTAACTTCACAAAACAGCATCCGTTAAATATCTGGTGAAATATAAAAATGTTAACACGATCAAACAATCGGCTATGGCAATTGCGATGCCAAAGCCGAGTTTTTTCTTAAAGTAACGGCCGAATCAACATATCCAATTTTGGGTGAACGACGCGGCGCGTCATCGTTAGGGCGTAGAAGTTCTCATAAACATTGGGTAACAACATATAACGCTTCAACGTACCATGATCCAACTCGTCTTTAACCACGACTTCCGGCATAACGGCCAACGCGCCAGTATCACGGGTTAAAAGACGTAACATCGCCATATCGTCTGATTCTGCCACTATCTCAGGTTGCAACTGGTATTGTGCAGCAAATGCATCAAATGCAGCTCTTAGGGGATTTTCTCCGTAAGGAAGTACCCATCTCTGATTACGATAGGCTTCACCAAGTTGATCACCTAGCCCTAATCCTGGCGGACCAATAATCGCTACCGCTTGGCGCGCCAACACACGGCTTTGCCAATTTTGTTTATTCGAACCTCGCACTGCGATATTCGTGAGGGCTACATCAACTTGCAGTTCTCCCAATGCATTTAATAGGCCTGTTTGACTCATCGATTGCAACACATAGCGGCAATCGTTCTGATTAATCAATGGTTGAATAAACTGCTCAATGAAGTTACGTGAGATAGTAGATAAGATGCCGATACGAATAGTTGCACCAGGTAAGGTCTTACCACTTGTTAACAACGTCTCTAATTCTTCACCATTACGAAAAATTTCTTCGGCATAGCTTAAGGCGTGATAGCCGCTCTCAGTCAAGGTTAAAGAGCGTCCTTGTCGGACGAACAACTGAACGTCCATAGCTTGCTCTAACTGCTTGATTTGAGTAGAAAGTGCTGACTGAGAAATATGTAATTTCTGCGCCGTTTGGGTTAGATTACCTTGCTTTGCCACCTGCCAAAAGTAGTACAGATGATGGTAGTTAAGTCGACTCATAAATCCTACTGTTCTATAAAACAGAATGTTTTCTAATTAATTATGTATTTTACTTAACTGTAACAGAATTTCACAATAGGCATCACGTTTTTAAGTGTGAGGTTTGTCATGTCTACTCTGTTTTTAGTAACACCGCTCAAGATGATGTTACTAGGATTAATTGCGATTTTGGGATTCACCATTGTTCGTTACAGTTGGGTCGCCTTTAGTGGTGAAGCCGACCGTTCTCGATTCTTACGCGCTCTTTTAGCGACTATCGCATCGGTTGTGGTTGTGATTAGCAGTAACCATCTGTTGTTGTTTTGGGCCGCTTGGGTTTCGGTTAGTTTAACACTACACCGTTTAATTCTGTTTTACCCAGAACGTCCACGCGCTCAGCTAGCAGCACACAAAAAATTCTTGTTAGCACGTCTAAGTGAGCTTTTACTAGCAGCTGCGTTTGTCGCGCTATACGGACAGTTTAAAACACCTTACATCAATGAAATCGTCCAACAAGCTTCTTTTGCTCATGGCAGTACTAACATCAGTGTCGCCGCTGTTCTGCTGGCGATTGTTGCTTTGATTAAATGTGCCCAGTTGCCAATGCACGGTTGGTTAATACAGGTTGTGGAAGCACCAACGCCTGTATCTGCCCTTTTGCACGCAGGAATTGTAAACCTCGGTGGCATCTTGTTGCTGTTCTTTGCACCAATTTTGGCATCAAGCAGTTTCGCGTGTTGGTTAGTCGTAGTCCTCGCTGGAGTTAGCACTGTTATCGCGGGCTTAGTGAGTACAACACGTATTAGTGTGAAAGTGAAACTGGCATGGTCAACAAGTTCTCAAATGGGATTAATGCTTGTAGAAGTTGCGCTAGGACTTTACGAAATGGCACTGCTTCACCTATTCGCCCACTCGTTTTACAAAGCCTACTCATTCTTAAACAGTGGCAATACAGTGAACCATTACCTCGCTGCAAAATTAGCCGGTTCAGTCAAACCAAAGCTAAAACACTGGCTGATGGCTTTGAGTATTTCACTCGCAATGCTCGCCGTCGCTCAATGGCAATTTGCGATAATGACCAGCTTTGCAGCAACAACATTAGTGTGGTTTGCACTGACAGCTTTAATCGTTCCAAGCTTGACGCGTTTAGACAAAGGAACGCTGCCACGCATGGCCATTTCTATCGGGTTTGCAGCCTTACTCTTAACGCTTTACACCACAGCAAAACATCATTTAGCAGTACTAATGGGATTGGATGCACCATTAAACCTTATTGCAGATAGTTTCGTCGCTCTCTTATTTATTGGCTTATTCGTACTCTCAATCGCGCTTCAATATTGGCCGCATATACACTGGGTTAAAAGATTGTTTATCTGGTTGAATGCAGGCGCTTATCTTGATGAATGGTCGACACGTCTAACCCTAAAACTGTGGCCCAGTGAGTCACTGCTAAAACTTCAACATACTGATTGGCAAGTAGAAACCGAGGCAAAATAATGATTTTAGAAAAAATTACCTTACCATTCGCCAACATCGCTCAACAAGCTTCAGAATCCATTGCGCCAGCTTGGCCACTTGATCAATCCATCGCGGTTAACCCATGGTGGCCTCAGCGCCACTCAGGTATAGAGCAAACTTTTGCTGAACAAGCAGTCATAACGGGTATCACGGGGTTAATGGATAAAAAGTACTTCCAAGCTAAGTGGAAAGAACAAATCCAACCGGAACATGTAGAACAAGCGATAAAAGACATCCGCTCCCCGTTGACGTACCAAGAAGTGCAAGAATACATCGAGCGTCAAGATAAGCCATTGCCTCGCTGGGAAACACTGGCAATGCTAATGGATGATAATATTCCTTCAGAGCAAGGCCATAGCTGGGGCCAAGAGATTCAACAACAGGTTAGCCAATTTATCGCGCTGTATCACCAATACCCAGAGCGTTTTGATGCAGAAGGTAAAAACGGTGAGCACCTCTACCAAAGTTGGCTTGAAGTTGTCACTCGCGATAAAGGCATTCGCACTCTTATCGGTGTTGACCTACTGCCTTACTTTGGCCAACTGCCAACCTCTATCGAGGGTGCGCTAGAGTTGTTTCAAACCGAGTGGCAAGAATTATTACAGAACGAACATGGTTCTCTCGCGTTTATGAAAGCGTCATTGCACCAACTTTCTGGTTGGGCAGGCTGGCAATCTTGGCTTGATTGGCAAGCTGGGCTGAATAAACAAGAAATCGACATTCCACATACACTCGGTCTTAGTGTCATTCTACTTGCTTGGGACTACGTGCTGTGGCAATGGTTGAAGACAGAACAACAGGATACCTTTGTTCAAGTTCGTCAAACCATGCAATCACAAGCGGCCAATGTGACCCAATATTATGAATTGGCCAAACAGCAACTAGAACCTATGTGGGTTTGGCAACGTGCATTTGAGTTAAGCGTTCATGCACCATGGATCGAGCAAGTGAAGCACGCGCAAGAAGTTCAAGCACAAACTCGTCCGCAGATTCAGGCGATATTCTGTATCGATGTGCGCTCAGAGCCAATGCGTCGAGCACTTGAAGCTCAAGGCTCAGAAGTAGAAACGCTTGGTTTTACTGGTTTCTTTGGTATTCCTATGAGTTATCAAAACCAAGATGGGTCAATCAAACGTCCACAATTACCGGGGCTACTCGCGCCAAATTTGGTTGCGCAGCAAACCAAAATGCAGCCTGACCGTTGGTTACGCTTAACCAAGCTAGGATGGCAAAATAGTTTAGAAAAACCTTCATCTAACTTAGGTATGGTCGAAGCTGGCGGTCTGTTAAAACTGGTCAGTTTATTCAAACGTGTTGTGATGCAGCAAGGCACCGAAAACCCAGTCAATAGAGATGCACGCACTAATGATGAGTGGGATTTAAAACGCAATGAAGTGTCACTCACTACCGCTGAAAAAGCGGAATTAGGCGCAGGTGTACTCAAAGCCATGGGGATCAGCCAGCGTTTAGCTAATGTGGTGTTACTGGCCGGTCATGGTAGTCAAACATGCAACAACCATACGTCATCAAGTTTGGATTGCGGAGCATGTGGCGGCCAAAGCGGTGAAGTCAATGCGAAAGTATTAGCGGCTATATTGAATGATCCAGAAGTTCGCGCCTTAACTCCAGAGTTTGGCGTGACCATTCCCGAAGATACGCAGTTTTACGCAGCGATTCACAACACAACAACCGATGAACTACAGGTATTCAAACAACCAAAAGAGTGCGATTGGGCAGAGAAAATCTCAGCGGCTTGCGATTTAGCACGTATCAAACGGGTTAAGCAATTTGATACAGGCAATGATGAGCCATCGGCACAAGATGTCAGCCGCTTCTTTAAACAGAGAGCCACTAACTGGGCACAGATGCGACCAGAATGGGGCTTGTGCAATAACGCAGGTGTGTTTATTGCTCCGCGAGCCCTAACTCGAAGCATGGATTTAGATGGACGCTCGTTTTTACACGAATATCATGCCGACCAAGACCCAGAGTTTAAGCAACTAGAAAATATCATGACAGCACCGCTGTTGGTTATGAACTGGATTAACTTGCAATACTTTGCTTCAGTCACCGCACCGACTAAGTACGGTAGTGGTAATAAGCTTCTGCATAATGTCGTTGGTGGACACATCGGGGTATTCGAAGGAAATGGTGGCGACTTACGTATCGGTTTATCCCAACAATCGGTACATGACGGTAAACAGTATCGTCATCAACCTATTCGTTTAAGCGCCTTCATTCAAGCACCTAAAACAGCAATTGAAGACATCATCAACAAACACGATAACGTGTCATCACTGGTTGATAACGGTTGGCTATTTTTGTACCACATCGATGATAACCATCAAGTGTCTAAATATCAGGACCAACAATGGTTACCACAATAAACAGAGAGGTTTCGTTGAATACGCTTCAATTGAGCGCGAATAGCGCTCAAGATCAACAACATGCGGCGAGCTTATTAAAGCTTGGGAAACTGGTCGCTCTACCGACTGAAACGGTATATGGGTTGGCAGCTGATGCCACCCAACCAGAAGCGGTGAAGCAAATATTTGCTGCTAAAGGACGTCCAGCTAATCACCCACTCATTGTTCATATTGGTTCAATGGATCAATTAAAAGATTGGGCTGCAGATGTGCCAGAAAGAGCCATTACGCTTGCAAAAGCTTATTGGCCGGGCCCGCTCACATTTTTAATGCGTAAGGCAGAACATGTTTCTTCAGTCGTCACTGGAGGGTTAGACACCATCGCCCTTAGAATGCCTGCTCACCCAGTGATTCTGTCATTACTCAAAGAGCATCGATTAGCGGTGGCAGCCCCTTCTGCCAATCCATACAAACAGTTGAGTCCAACCAATGCGGAACAAGTTTTATCGGGACTCGATGGTCGAATTGATGCGGTCGTTGATGGTGGGGATTGTCTCTTCGGATTGGAATCCACCATCATCGATTTAACCTCAGAGACTGTGAGAGTGCTGCGCGCTGGTCCGATTACGGCTCATGACATCAGTACGACGTTAGGGGAAGCGGTGAATTACCCGCAACACCATGATGTCTCTGTCCCCGGAAACGTGGGCAGTCACTATCAACCGAAAACCCTCTTGCGCCTAGTGGACGATATAAAACAGGCATTAAGCCAAAGGGATAAATCATTAACGTATGCGGTAATACATACCACAGACTTAATTCACAATGAATTCACCGGAAACGACATTGCATCAATTGAAATGCCAAACGATGCCACTCGTTACGGTAATAAGCTTTATCGCTCTCTTGCAGAGGCCGACAAGTTGCAACTCGATGAAATCTGGCTCGAGCGTCCACCGAAGGGGGAGGCGTGGAACGCAGTTAACGACCGATTAAGTCGCGCAGCCTTGCCGATGTAATGCAGAGCGATATCCATTCCTTATTTCGTGCTGGTGACACCTTTATCCACTATCACGAAATGAGAGCTCAAAATAAGAGTGATGGAGAGTAATACTCCCCATCACTCCGATGACTACGCAACCTTTGTTGTTCATTGCAACACCCCTACTCACTGTAGGGGTCTTTTTTTACCTGCCCACTTTAATCGGTATTTCTTAGATAAAAGCGTTGGCAAATATTATCTAGGTCATCATACGTGCCAATCACAGTTCCAGAATCCAAAGCGCAATCCGTTAAATCTAATAGTCTACCGGTTGATTTATTTACAATCCGGTACCCCCCTTCGTCTCTCGGACGTAAATACCAATGACTAGCGTCGCTGCTACAAGTTCCAAATGTCGCATTGTTATCACTAGCATTTAAACAGTGTGTTGGTTCGCTATCAGGAACTATGGTTACCGTTCCATCTTGTTCAGGTTGCATCCACCAAATCTGAGTGGAATCCCCACTCCAACCTTGCTGTTCAATTCCCGTATCTGTTGCGGTCACAACCAAACCACTTTGTGCGCTTACCACGGCAACGCTACTCAATGGAGATAATCCCCACTCATCACAATCGTCACCATCACACGCCATATACGATGATTCGTCATCACTGTTTACAAATTTTAGAAGGCCATCAGATAACTGCTCGACTTGCCATTTTTGACAAGCTTCATTTTCCCAAGGTAAAAATGATTGGGATTTACTGCAACTAGAACCAGACAAAAAGCCACCAGCATAATCAGTAAAACGTACCGTTCCATCAGATAAAGAATCTAAAATCGCAGGAATTGTATTTGATAAACTCAACTGAGTTTCTCCATCGACCGTGGTGGTAACATAATGATTTAAACGCATCATAGGTGCTTGTGGTTTAACCCGCATTGGGCCATTTTCACCGGAAGGAACGGCCACAGCTTCACCACTGGCAATCGGTTCTCCAAAATTTGGAGTACCATCAGAATTCCATGTGTAGGACTGAGCGCGTAAGGCTCGACCAGTGCCGCATCCGTCATCCGCATTAGCGTTACCGTGATACACCAACCAATCTTCACTGCCATCAGGAGAAGTAAAAAATCCGTTGTGTCCAGGACCATATACACCATTACCTTTAGTAAAGACCGGTTCATCGTATTTGGTCCAGGCATCAGAATCTAAAGGATCGTCTCCTGTCAGTTCTAGCATGCCCAACTTATAATCGGGAGTTGCACAATAGCTCGCAGAATAGACCACGAAAACACGCCCATCATGAATTAAACCTTCAGGGCCTTCATTGACATTCATGCCAACTTTTTCCCAATCTTCTGTTGGGTGAGTCAACACACTCGCTTGACCAGTGGTCGTCCATGGGTTTGACATTTTGATAATGAAATCTTTCTGCTCATCACCCACCCACTGTGAATACATTAAATACAGTTGGTTATTGATGGTGATGTAACTGCCATCGATATTGTAGCTGTCTTCCATCGGAGAACCTTTATATTGATAAGGTCCCATTGGATCGTCCCCGGCACTTTCTAATACAGAGAGATGTTGATAGTCGTAAGTATCTTCATGTCCTGATGTATACAACATGTACCAACGCCAACCATTTGGGCCTTTTAAGCGATGAAACTCAAACGCCCAAAAATTACAGCAACGATCAGAATTAGTTTCCGACCAAACATTCACCGGCGTAGCATCGGCGAGTCCAGCTAAAGTTGCGGACTTACGCATTTCTAACTGAGAACTCCAAGTGGTTGTCGCTGAATAATAATTGCCATCGTAATACATCACCCATGGGTCTGCGCCGTTTTCATAAACAGGGTTTGTAAACGTGGTATCAGCGGCCCATCCCATTCCACTTATCAATAACGCAGCGAATGAGAGTAAGATGGTACGCCACCATTTAGATTGGAATAATAGGTTGTCGAACATCTAATTTCCTCCGTGAGGTGTTATTCCCTTGTGAGGGATCGATCATAAGAAGTCCGCATGCCAATTCGGCAGAAATAATAAAATATAAATGAAATAATGTTTCATTTTATTATATGGTGATTAAAGGTGGTAAATAGGGGAANTCGAACATCTAATTTCCTCCGTGAGGTGTTATTCCCTTGTGAGGGATCGATCATAAGAAGGCCGCATGCCAATTCGGCAGAAATAATAAAATATAAATGAAATAATGTTTCATTTTATTATATGGTGATTAAAGGTGGTAAATAGGGGAATGGGTCGCAGTTCATTGATTAAACGAATGTTTGATTGTAAAAACGGGGGCTGTGCCAAACATTTACGCCAGCACAACAACATGAGCTTTACCGCTATCACTTTTAACGAAAAAAGCGAAGACATTGCTGCCTTCGCCACTTCTGAACTAACCGATGATGTTTTTCAGCAGAGCGCTTAGCCCTTGCGGTTTTTCCATACTGTTTGGATATTACAGAACTCATGTAAACCAAAATGAGAAAGCTCACGTCCGTAACCACTTTTCTTAACCCCACCGAAACCAACGCGTGGGTCACTAGCACTAAAGCCATTAATAAATACACCACCGGTTTCAATCTGCGCGGCTAGTTCTATGGCTTGCTGTTCATCAGCATAGATAGTTGCCGATAAACCAAATTCACTATCATTGGCCAACGCAATAGCATGGTCTGCATTTTTAGCGACAGTGACAGCAGCAACAGGTCCAAACATCTCTTGCTTAAATGCTGTCATTTCAGGGGTAACTCCCGCCAAAATTGTGGGTGCGTAGTAGTTGCCTTCACCTTCCACAATATGGCCACCAAGTAGTACTTTGGCACCTTCTTGGATAGTCGCTTGAACTTGTGTATCCAATTCATCACGTAAATCAAAACGTGCCATTGGCCCTACGTAGTTCTCTTCAACGAGTGGATCGCCCATATTTAATGCTTTAACGGCAGCGACAAATTTTTCGGTAAATTCAGTTTCTATGGATTGTTCGATAATAAAACGTTTGGCAGCCGCACAAACTTGACCGCTATTTTGATAACGGCCAGCAACCGCAGCTCTTACCGCTTCATCAATATCAGCACCGTTTAATACGATAAATGGATCTGAACCACCCAGTTCAAGGACGGATTTTTTCAAAGCAGCTCCAGCTTGAGAGCCAATTGATTTACCAGCTCGAACACTACCAGTAAAGGTAACAGCTGCGATGCGGTCATCACTAATCACATCGCTGACCAAATCATTAGTTGCGTGTGTAACAGAGAACACACCTTCTGGGATTCCAGCCTCACGCAAGATTCTTTCGATTAAATACGCACACCCCATAACGTTTGGCGCGTGTTTTAAAACATAGGTGTTACCAGATAGAAGGATCGGCACTGCACCACGCATTACCTGCCATAATGGGAAGTTCCAAGGCATGATTGCCAGTACAACGCCCATTGGACGATATTCCAACACTGCATTGTTGTTTTCAACCATGGTAGGCTCTGTAGCTAACATGTTTGGGCCATGCTCTGCATACCAATCACATAGGTTGGCACTTTTAGCCACCTCACCACGAGCTTGTAAAATAGGTTTGCCCATTTCAGCAGTAATCATCTGCGCCATTTCTTCGGCGTTATCTCTAAGAGCTTGGCCGATGGTAATCAGTTTTTCACTACGCTCAGCAACAGTGTACTGACGCCATAGCTTACTTTGCTTAAAGCTCTCAGCAACAACGTGTTCTACTTGGTCAAAAGTGTCAAACGGATATTCTCCGATTATCTGACCATTAGCAGGGTTTTTAGATATAGATTGGGTAAGCGGGCTATTAGACATTATGAACTCCGTATATTCGTTCTTTCATCTTTTAATGAGTGTAGTTTGCTCTTGCTGACCAAAACAGAAAAGTGAATAATATTAAAAATTCCTTTCACAAAATGAGAATGGTATGAACTTATCTCAACTTGAAATGTTTAATGCCGTTGCTGAAACGGGTAGCGTGTCAGAAGCAGCCAAACGAGTCCATCGTGTGCCTTCCAATGTCACAACCCGCATTAGACAATTGGAAGCTGACCTAGGTGTCGAACTGTTCATCCGAGAGAACCAACGGTTAAGGTTATCGCCTGCTGGATATAACCTTCTCAATTACAGCCACCAAATTTTGCAACTCGTCGAAGAAGCTCGCGATGCCGTCGTTGGCGAAGAACCTAAAGGACGTTTGCATTTAGGTTCATTAGAAAGTACCGCAGCGGTAAGAATCCCCCCCATTCTAGCGAAATATAATCAAAGCTATCCGTTAATTCAGTTGGATTTAATTACCGGTCCATCCGGCAGTATGTTTGACCAAGTATTAGATGGAGAGCTCGCCGCGGCATTTATCGATGGCCCCGTCATTCACCCTGCGATTGAAGGACGCCCACTGTGTGATGAAGAGTTAGTTCTGATCTCACCAAGCCAATACCCTACGATAACTCGGGGCCAAGATCTGACTGGTCAGAATATCTATGCGTTTCGCGCAAACTGTTCATATCGACGCCACTTTGAAAACTGGTTTCTAGCCGATCACGCCAAACCAGGCAACATCTATGAAATGGAATCCTATCACGGCATGCTCGCTTGTGTGATAGCTGGCGCTGGTGTCGCCATGTTGCCGAAAAGCATGTTGATGACAATGCCAGGGCATGAACAAGTAAAAATCAGCCCAATGGGAGAAGACTGGCGCTGGCTCACTACATGGTTAATATGGCGTCGAGGATCCATGACACCTCAACTACAACTCATGCTCGACATACTCCCTGAGTATAAAGAACGCGCCTAAGATATACCCAGAAACCTTAAGATAGAGTCTCATCGAGAATGTGTTGAGTCTCAAGCAAGTTATATGGCTATAAATGTGGTTGAAACGTCTTATCAACCACATAATTTTATATTGCTAATAAACGTTATATTCTGCATTTAAATATAAAATTTAACTCATATGCATGTCGTTTAAATATAAATAACTAATGTAATACACTATCTAAAACAATCACTTATTAATAAATGCATTTTATTTAAAATTAACCAATTAGAGCTATATTTTTATCTAAGAAAGGTTGATATATTTTTAACCAGACACAATTGGATTCTCAGTAAATCCATAACAACATCAGTTGGCATTCTAATTAAAACAATAATCGATAAAGCTACCTCATCAAAGGTGGCTTTATTTTTAGCCTCGATTATAAAATTAGATCAATATAAACCGAGTTTCATAATAAATAGATTTTTTATATATATTAAGCCAAAAAATAAAAATTCAAATTATTTAATCTACTCTGATACACNCTGATACACCAATATTAGATTTAACTTTTATAAGTTGTGATAATAATCATGGAATAAGAATCACAATATTGCCGTTTTAAAATTAAAAAATCTCATTATTGGTACTATTTTCATCACTATACATGATAGTTTTATAAAACGTATTGAGTACGATTAGTGATGCTGATCCAAGATATATGGATATGAACTTCAATTGGGTAAATTATCGAATAAATCAGTTGATATGAAAACCATTGAATTTTAAATTATAAGTGTTAGAAAATTAACACCTTAGTGACATGGCTCTGTCTTTACAACTTACTATTTACAGTATTTTGTACTAATAAATAAAATAAAGATACAGCTCGTAATAATAATTATTAATTAAAGGTGCTATTTATACCTAAATGATCATTTAGATTAATTAAAGAATGTGAAATGAAAGAGTGAAATTTTAATCTAACTTTCATCTTTATAGATACAGAATGAACATAAAACAAACAGATTGTTTATTCAGTTGTCATTTACATAACAAGGTTGAAAAAATGGAAAAATGTGATCATCAAGGTCAGTTAATGCGTCAACATCGCTCATTTCTCGATAAAATGCTAGGTGTCAAACACGTCTATGTGTGCAAAAAATGTGGCAAAAGAATAAAACTTAGAAATCATAAAGTTGCCGCTAAGTAAACAACACTATCCGATTCTATCCCGCCTAGGGATAAAAAAAGCGCTGGGAAGTACTACTCCCCAGCGCTTTTTTATTGTGTAACGAAGACTATGCTTCGATTGGTTTACGCCAGTCGTCTGAACCAGATGTACCTGCGTTCACGTGATCCCAAGTGATTTGACGATAAGTCATCGATACAGTTAGGTTTTGCGTGAAGTCAGATTTTGCTGGATCTTGGCAGTGTGGCATTTCGCAACGGATATCAACGATTGATGCGTTTTCTAGCGTAGTCGTAAAGAAGTTTTCTTGTTTACCTTCGATAGAAGTACGGTACCATTTTAATGTCACTGAAGACATTTTTTCACCCGATGCTAATGCGTTATATAGCAATGGAACCGCTTTATTTAATGACACAGTAAATTTAAAAGCTTTGTGAACACGCTGACCAGAAGGCTGACCGGATTGAGGATCAGTTGGTACAGTTACGCTGTGGTCAAACTGTTGAACCAACATTTCATCTTCGTGACCTTCAACATATGAATCACCGATTGAATCGGCAGTACATGCGCCTGCAGTGATAAGACCTTGGGTTTGACCTTCGATAGAGATATAACATGGAGTTGGCATTGCAAATTCCTTTCAATAAGTAAGTAAGGCGTTATTTCACGCTATACATGACTATGAGCAAACAAAGTGCCAATTCTCTACTATCAAAAATCAATAGGTTATAAAGTCAACATACCTAGTAGGGCAATATTTCTCTCATGCTAAGCAACTTATTGCCCAGCAAGAACAATTTTTTGTCATTACTCGCAAAACGGTTATAACTCATTTATCAGTTGACGAGTTTTCATCAAAGCATATCCAAGTAGATTTAGGCCTTGCCATTGATTTACTTGCTCTACTTTTGGATCGTCGGCTGAAAGACCAATTCCCCAAATTCTATCGACAGGGCTCGCTTCAACTAAAATACGGTCGCCAGTATTAGAGAGAAATGCCTTCATATCCGAATGTTGAGAAAATTTAAGTACGTTAGCTTGAACAACAATGTTGTACCGAACCTCACGCCAAATTTGCTCATCAAAGCCAACGACATTTCGCCCAAGCTTTTTCGCCTCTCCTGGAGTTTTGCAAACCAAAATTTTTTCTGCGATATCATGATTATCGAACGTTTTTGCTTTTTGATACATCATGTAATGTTCTGCGGTGAGAAAACATTTACTCCCTTCATAGAACGGAGCCTCATACCATTGGCTGAAGCAAGATTTTGCTATTCCTTGCTGTGGTTTTCTGTGCCCCCAGAAGTAAACAAATTTAAATTCTTTTCCTTGACGTTGAGCCGAGAGCAAATCTTCATTAGATTGGATCAGCATTGTCATATCATTTTCCTTTTTCTCGTTAGCGCTTCACCTAAGCTGCCAACAAAAAAGCGCCGAACATCGGCGCTTTATCATTTAATATCTTGGGCAGATAGCCCGTTTAATCTGTGAGATTAGATTAAACGCCCAATCGAAGCGTTATGCTTCAACAGGCTTACGCCAGTCGTCTGCACCTGAAGTACCCGCATTCACATGTTCCCAGCTGATTTGACGGTAAGTCATCGATACAGTTAGGTTTTGCGTGAAGTCAGATTTTGCTGGATCTTGACAGTGTGGCATTTCGCAACGGATATCAACGATTGACGCATTTTCTAACGTGGTAGTGAAGAAGTTTTCTTGTTTACCTTCGATAGAAGTACGGTACCATTTTAATGTCACAGAAGACATTTTTTCACCCGATGCCAATGCGTTATATAGCAGTGGAACGGCTTTATTTAATGACACTGTAAATTTGAACGCTTTATGTACGCGCTGACCAGAAGGCTGACCAGATTGAGGATCAGTTGGAACAGTCACGCTATGGTCAAATTCTTGTACCAGCATTTCATCTTCATGGCCTTCCACGTAAGAGTCACCAATTGAATCTGCTGTACATGCGCCTGCAGTGATAAGACCTTGGGTTTGACCTTCGATAGAGATATAACATGGAGTTGGCATTACAAATTCCTTCAAATAAAAACAAATGATGCGATATTTCGCTATACCACTAAAGAGCAAGGGTAATGCCAACCAAGCCAATAAATAAAATCAACAGGTTATAAAAACAAAAATAATATTAGGGCAATTTCTTTCTCAAGATAAGCAACTTTTTGCCCAGACGTTGCAACTTTTATCCCGCCCAGAAACATAAAAGGCTTCCTTAAATGGAAGCCATACTTTGTGTCCAACGACCTCATTGACGAAATTCAGAGGTTATTTGGGTTGATGAAATGATTACTCGTATTTTTTCATCACTTGCTCATCAAGAGGGAAATATGCCCAATCAGATTGACCATCATCCTCGATATAATCATAAACACTTGCCCAGTTAGGGCTTGTATCAGGATCATCCGCCAAATCTGCTACATTGGAGTATATACAAGCTGCCAATTGGGACATTGGTTTATTGCGCGATTCCTTACGGAATGATTTACCAATTAAAAGCGCTCTAACGCCAACAGTTTGCACCGGTGACACTTTACCACTAATTTCATAGTTCACTGTTTGTTTGCTATAAAATGGCGCGTCTTTTTTAATTTCATCATAATCTAAGCTCGCCAAAACCCATTTCCCTGAATCTAGGTAATTTTTCACCGGTTGATATGGAGCACCACCAACTAAAACAATTGGCATACTGGTATTGTTCACATTCTCTTGGGTTTCTTTGACATGTAAATTCAATTTAAAGAAATAACTCAATGCTTCAGCTGAGACGATCGAACCACCCCATGAACCTACCTCTTGATTTTTTAGCATAGAAAGTGTGAATTTTTTCTTATCATCGCCCCCAAATAGTGATGAGAGAATATTACCGCTGCCTTTTGGCGAATATCCTTTCGGAATGAGTAGATGCACAGATTCTTCATGTAAACCAGTTAACACCTTAAGACGATTTCGGTTTACCTTCTTCGGTGAACGCTTAGCGTTATAATGCAATACATCTTCTTGAACAATCGCTAAAGCGTATTTTTTATTCATCAAGCCAAGTAAATTTTCAACCGACCCACCAGATTCTTCAACGTTCAAATCGACGCTCACATCATCACTACAATAGCTTTTGATGTCGTTGCCCATTTTGAAGTAGTTACCGGTTGAACCACCAGTTCCCATATTAAGCGTTTTCGCATGAATCGGAGCCGTTACAATTAACGCTGATAGCATCACTGCAAATAATTTCATTTTCATCCCTTTTAATTTTATTATGCCTAGAACGGGCTTTCACTTTGATAAGTGTCGTTTGAATCAGAGCCAGAGTCGCCTTGCATATAGCCCGACATGAAACTCAGCACTGACAATATGACAACCAAGGAGAAGATCACTGCAATAATAATCCTCATCACCTGGGTACTTTTTGCAGGTTTAATTTTTTGTTCTGCCATAACTGACCTTTTAACTATCTAAAATTTAAAATTATTCATTATCAATTGCATAATCGGATACAGAATTTTCAATACTGACCATTGCAGATTGGAAGTCCTGTTCAATGGCAGCAAATGCTTCCATACCAAGCATTTCATCGATTGAATCATTATTTTGGTTAGCAAAAGCCATAGCATCACCAACAATATCTGAAAACTCTGCCATTTCTTTATAGTCTTCAACCTTCTTCGCGAGAGCTTTATGTGCTTCACCCGCTTTTTCTACGTTGATACAGACTTGGCTATATGCTTGCTCAACCCGACCGGCCATATTCAACTTGGTTTGATAACTGGATGAAGATTTATCTGATTCGTTTAGTTTCGCTTTAATACGTTCCACATAACCACCCATTTTATTCCGGGCTTCACGCGCTCCATCTAAACGAGCTTTTGAATCAATAACCAGATTGGTTAAGGTTTCTATCTTATGGGTTCTAGCCTCTTCAATCATGTTGGCAACGATATGATTACGCATTTTTTGCTTAATGTGTTTATCGTTCATTTTGAGATAACGCAAGCCATAAAACATAACGGCGATACCAATAAAACCAACGAGTAATGCCACTGTTCCGGCAATAATTTGTAATGCGATAAAGCTTGCTAACACCAACCCCAAAATACACAAAAGCGCAAAGCCAAAGTTTCTTGCTTTTAAATTAATTGGGGCATCTTTCTCTTTTTTAATTTCTGCAATTCGAGTGTTACTCTGCTCAACAAATTGAGCGAGACTCAATGGTTGTGTTGACAAGTGATTCTCCTAACCTAACGGGCGTCCGTGCGATGTATAGTATTTTCTAGCCTGCATTAAATGAAGATTTTTATTGTTATTAATATTATGAATCGTATTTTTTGAGATCTTCTTCCAAAGTGATATACATTATTTTTGGGCAATCTATTATCAATATCGCCACTATATATTTATGTCTATTAACGACAAATAAATAC
>NZ_WEKT01000022.1:0-65256 GCF_009874545.1 Vibrio eleionomae
GTTATAAAACGCATCATCACAATCAATTTATATTTCAACTTCATAAAGCATCACTTAGCTTCCAATAAGAAAAAATTAAGACCATTAAATTGGAAAATGAAATTGCCATTTAGTCGCATTTCAATTTTTTATTTTCTGTAACCTTGTATTCATTTGCTTATTCATCTCATGGCTCCCCCCATGATGGGTGACGTTGCTGCGTTTTCTAGAACGGGAGTTTATCTCATGTCCCCTAAAGAAGGACAGGCACTTTAATTGAACTCTTTTTGTTGAAGTGCGTCTCAACTTTTTATAGTGAGAATGTTCAATTGGGGTCAGCATCATCAAGATACAAATACTGTTTATCCATACATGATTTATTATGACTATTGCTCGCAAACAACAAATAGATCTGACGATCACGCCCTACTACCATTGTGTCTCGCGTTGCGTTCGTCGCTCTTTTCTCTGTGGTAAAGATCCCGTTACAAATCAAAGTTATGAGCACCGTCGTCACTGGATTGAGCAACGTATTCATCAATTAGCACATATTTACTGCATCGATATTTGTTCATATTCCGTTATGAGTAATCACTATCATCTAGTCGTGCACATAAATAAAGAAAAGGCCGAAAAGCTATCAGATCTAGAGGTTGTTGAACGTTGGTCCGCAGAGCACAAGATTGATCCATTAATCACTCAGTTCAAACATGGTTTACCCATGGATAAACATGCTCTTAGGGCTTGTATGAAAGTTGTCGAGCTTTGGCGAGAGAGATTATCTTCTCTAAGTTGGATGATGAAAGAATTAAATATGTCCATAGCATTGATGGCAAACCGAGAAGATAAATGCACCGGACATTTTTGGGAAGGTCGATTTAGATCTCATGCGCTCTTAGATGAAACCGCTTTACTCGCAGCAATGGCATATGTGGATTTAAACCCTGTCCGAGCTGGCATAGAAGTAACACCAGAGCAATCAAAGTACACATCTATAAAACTGCGTGTAACGTCGCTAAAAGAGCAAGTACAGACACCTACCGCCTTATGCCCTTTTAAAACATCGCAAAAAGGGAGAGCTAACTCATGCTATTCCATATAACTTACGAGATTACCTTGAGTTAGTTAATTGGATTGCTAAATACCAGACAAAAACAGACTCAGTCACATTAGATAGCAATCTGCCTGATATCTTTTCCCGACTCGATGCCCAAGTGATGGATTTTTTAAACACATCAACTCAGCTTGAGCAAAAAGGCTATTTGTGTATCGGCAGCCAAGAGAAACTATCAAATGCCAAACGATCCATGAATAAAAAGCGCCTACTAGGGCTCGCCGTATAACTCACCTTGCCATCAAAATAGTTTTCTTACTATTTGCTCGGATATTGAGGGCGTACCAGAACAAATTCCGTGGCTTCACTAATACCAAAGTAACTCGTTGGACCACCAGCGCGAGTCACAGGTTGAGCTTTAATCGTTTGGAATACACCATCTTCAATAAAATCAGAATTGATATGAACACCGATAACCTCTCCTAAGACTAACCAATATGGAATCGCTTGTTGCTCAGCATTATTGAGCTGGATGAGCTGAGTCAACTTGCATTCAAATGAAACTGGAGATTCTTCTACTCGAGGGACATTGACCAATTTTGATTCAACTGGAGTCAACCCACTGAATTCAAACTCAGACATTTCTGAAGGAATAGCCGCGCAGCTTTGATTCATTTTTTCCGCCAAATCACGCGTTGTCATATTCCAACAAAACTCGCCTGTTTGTTTAATATTTTCTACCGAATCTTTCCAACCAGCCGAAGAGAACCCAATGATGGGTGGTGTATCGCTAAATGCATTAAAAAAACTGTATGGCGCTAGGTTATCAATACCTTGAGATGAACGAGTAGAAATCCAACCAATCGGGCGCGGTGCAATGATTGATTTGAATGGGTCATGCGCTAAGCCATGGCCCTGTTGTGGTTCATAATAATAGTTAGATGATGGCATAACCGTTCTCCTACGTCGCAATAGTTCAATGTATTTCATAGCGTTTCAACTAATGCAGCAAAAATATCGATAACTCGACTCAAGTTCCCTTTCACTGCTTAGTGATAACAGGATAACAACGAAACAAAAAAGGCAGCAACTTTATCCGTATACTGCCTTTTCTATTTTTAGAACACCTTAAAGTGTCTGTCCCTTTAATGTTTTATGATTTCAACCAACATAAAGGTGCCTGTCCTTAATAAAAAGGAGGTTTATGCGCCGATAAGGGGCAATTTGGCTAACATATTTTTCATTGCGATCGCATCCCAAGGTAGGTGTTCAGCCACGCCAATACCGACGACTTGAGCTTCTTGGCTCACGGCTTGGAGCGCGCTGATCACTTGAGCAATGGTCAATTTACCCGTTGCGATACCTTCGAATGCATCCGGTTCTGCATCAGGCTGAGCGAACAATAGTGCTTTGAATGTCGCAGGATCGATAACGTCTAAATCGAGGTGAATCGCAAGATGTTTAGCCCCCGTTGATTTAAACCAATCAATGACTGCTTGATTACCTTTTTGGGCATATTCCTCTGGAGAAATATTTTTCAAACCAAGACGATCCATTTCACCAGCTTCCCACTCAGTCGGTTCATTTACGCCAAGGTAGCAGACGTTACTGCTTTTGATAGGTTGCTTAACGACTTCAGTAAAGCCTTCATCCCCATTACCGAGTAATTGGCCTAAGACATGTGCGTGTGCATGTTCGAACTGTTCTTTACTCATGATATCTGGGTGAGCGTCTACCCAAAGAACGGCCAATTCACCATCATAGCGTTCGTTCAAATACGCAAATGGGGCAAGATCGACCAAGCAGTCACCGCCGATAATCACAATGCTATCTGGTTGGTGTTTTTCAATTTTAGCGCGTGCATCATGAAGTTGTTCAAGTAACACAGAGCGGCCGACAATACCTTGCTCAATTTGCAGCGCTTCGGAAGTTGGTTCACGAACAGCAATTTCTTCAACTGGGCCATTCGGTGTTGGTGCTAACCAGTTTAATAATTGAGCACCAAAATAGTACGGAGGATTATCACCACCTTGCCATTGAGGAAAAACCAAACGTAATGGTTTTTTTTGTGCTGTATCAGCCATAAAACTTCACTCCTCAATGTTCAGCATCTACTGAACATCCATATTATTAGTTGATTAACGGTTTTAATCCGGAAACCATTATGAGAGCGAGCTATCTATATCCGTTAGTCTGAAACAGACAATCTCTTTGCTTATCGCGCCATGGGTTTAACGTCGCTGTTCAACCAGCTGTTTTGCCGTCACTCCATAGGTTTCTTTAAATAAGCGACTAAAATGAGTCATATTGGAAAAACCATAGCTAAAGGCCGTTTCTGTAATGGTTGAATAACGAGCATTCATTAATGCTTTATAACAGGCGTTAAGTCGTTGTTGCCATAACCAACGCATTGCCGTGGTTCCCTCTTTAGCAAACAAGCGATTCAGCGTACGCGAGGACATGTTATTGTCGTTGGCTATCGTTTCAAGAGAGAGCGAAGCATCGTCCATATTATCAAGAAGATATTTTTGCACTTTATAGAGCTTTTGGTTTGCTCTCTGAGATAACACGGGCTCATTAATGGCTTCGTAGGCTGAATCAAGCATTGTTAGCATCGATGAAATCATCTTATCGCCGATGCCCGTCTCTTGTTCACTCACTTGACAGATGCTATCCATCAACGACACTGACACATTGCCCAATGGCGATTGACGACTCAGCACTTGGTTAATCACCCGATCCGGCTGACTGATATGAGACAAAAAAAGAGTTCGAGGAATCGACATTACAATTTGATCGTCCCCAGTTGGGAAATGGCAGGAGAACGGTAGCGCACTATCGTACACCAAAATATCCCCCGCTCCTTGCTCAAGCGTCTGGCCATTTTGGTTCAAAATTGCGTGCTCGCAAAAAGAAAGAGTAACAAGAATGTTGTCGTTTTCATCAGGTTTGTAATCACAGTATTCTATCGGTGTCGATTTAATACGAGTAATCAGAGAACCACCAAATCGCTTGATTTCTAACGATCCATCAAAGCCATCACTGCTTAAGCGTCGATTATAAGTCGGCGTATAATAGGTTGAATTAATTAAACCTTGCCAATAATCAAAGCGTTCTGAATCAACGATATCATGTGTGGAAAAACGCTTAACCATACACTTCGATCCTCCCAATAGTCGATGTAGCAAATCAATCTAGCCCGTTAATCGTTGCTCCAGTATATACGTTCCAAGAACTAAAGGTACAGTAGTGATAAAGCCCACCTCTCCCTCCGGTGGAGAACAGATATAAAAAATGCCCCAGTAACACTGGAGCATTGAATCAAGCAAAATACGCGTGAGCCACACTTTAAAACGCGATGACTGCGCCATCCGTTCTGGCTTCTGTGCCACCAACAAGAACTGCACTACCAGGGTCTCGTAAAATGGCTTGCCCACGACCGAACCCACCACTATCCGGACTTACTGTCACTTCATGGCCTCGTTCCAACAGCCCATGAATGATATGGGATGGCATTGCCTGTTCCACTTCAACATGATTGCCCTTCATCCACTGCCAGCGAGGGGCATCTAATGCAGATTGAGGATTCAATTTAAAATCAATCAGGTTCATCGCGACTTGCAAATGCCCCTGAGGCTGCATAAAGCCGCCCATGACACCAAATGGACCAATCGCTTGCCCTTGATAGCTAATAAAACCCGGAATGATCGTGTGATAAGTGCGTTTTTTAGGTGCTAAAAAGTTGGCGTGTGATGGATCGAAAGAGAAAGTATGACCACGATTTTGCAATCCGATTCCAGTGCCAGGAACCACAATACCTGAGCCAAAGCCCATGTAGTTACTTTGAATGAAGGAGACCATGTTGCCTTCATTATCGGCTGTTGCCAAATACACCGTACCACTTGATTTAGGGTCGCCATGGCAGTGAGTTTGCGCTTGTTCCGTAATCAATTGGGCACGCTGCTGCGAATATGCGTCACTCAATAGATCTTGCGGATCCACTTGCATCGCATTGATATCGGTAATGTAATGGAGACCATCCGCGAACGCGAGTTTTGTTGCTTCAATCTGCTTGTGCATCATGTCTGCATCATTATGCTTTTGTGCATTAAACTGTTTGAGAATATTTAATCCCATTAAGGCAATCATACCTTGGCCATTAGGTGGAATTTCCCAAATATCATAACCACGGTAATTGGCTTTGACCGGCTCAACCCACTCTACTTTGTGCTCCTGTAAATCCTGTTCACAGATGAACCCGCCTTCCGCTTTGCTTGCCTTCGCAATGGCTTTTGCTATCTCACCGCGATAGAAATCTTCCCCATTGCTTTCACCAATAGCCCGCAATGTATTGGCATGGCCTTGTGAGCGCCAAATCTCACCCAGTTTAGGAGCTCGCCCTTCTGGCGCAAACGTATTAAGCCACTGTTGATAAACGTCGCCGTTTTCTTCATTTCTCAATTGGCTAAATTTTACAAATGCTTTATGCCAATATTTCGCAAGTGTCGGACTTACTGGGTAGCCCTTCTCGGCATATTCAATCGCTGGGGTTAAACACTCAAGCAAAGTTAACTTTCCCCAACGCTCATTTAATGCGACCCAAGCAGAGGGCGTTCCTGGCACAGTCACTGGAGTCCAACCGTAAGTTGGCATTTCCGTTAAGCCTTGCTCCTTTAGTACATCAACATTTATTGATGCTGGAGATAAACCACTGGCATTCAAGCCGTGTAATTTATCTTTGATCCAAACCAACGCATACGCATCCCCACCGATGCCATTCGCTGTGGGCTCGACCACGGTTAATGCCGCAGCAGTGGCAATGGCCGCATCAATTGCATTACCGCCATTTTGCAACATCCGAATCCCAGCTTGGGCTGCAAGTGGCTGCGATGTCGCTACCATGCCATTGGTGCCGTATATCGCATTGCGTTGCGATGCATAAGGGTAATCTGTTGAGTGAATTTTCATAAATAATCCTTTTTACTACTTTGGATCGAGCGCATCACGCAATGCGTCACCAAATAAATTGAATGCCAGTACAACGACAAAGATTGCCATTCCCGGCCAAATAGCCATCCATGGAGCTTGAGTAAGAAAACCCTTTGCAGCATTTAACATACTGCCCCAGCTAGCCGCTGGCGGCTGCTGACCTAATCCAAGAAACGATAGGCTCGACTCTGCAATAATGGCGCTTGCCAAAGACAAAGTGACCTGAATAAAGAGTGGTGCGAGTATGTTAGGCAAAATGTATTTCACTAAGATACCTAAGTGAGACGTGCCCACAGAGAAAGCGGCTTCTACATATTCCAAGTATTTGACCGTCATGACTTGGCCGCGAGTTAAACGGATAAATAACGGCACGTTCGCAATACCGATCGCCAACATAGCATTAGTTAAACTAGCGCCTAACGCTGCTGCTAATGCGATAGCCAGAATTAACGATGGCATCGCCATGATGGCTTCGGTGCAGCGAGAAATTACGCTGTCGACTTTACCGCCACAATAACCGGCAATCATACCCAGTGGCACACCAATAATTAACGCAATAAAGACCGAGAAAAATCCAGCCATTAACGAAGCTCTGGCACCAAAGAGTAAGCGACTATAAATATCACGCCCTATCTCATCAGTGCCTAACCAATAGGTTGCCGATGGGGCTTGGCGAACCGCCATCCAGTTGGTTTTCGTTGGCTCAAAATGCGCAAGCCATGGCGCACAAATCGCCATCACCACAAAGGCCACAATCACAATGAGCCCTATCCAGCCCACGGGGTTCGCACGAAACTTCATCCATGAACGATTGGTAGCCAGTTTTGACCAAAATGTTGGGGTTGGTCTGGTTGTCACTACAGCCGTAGTCATTAGTGAACCTCCCGAATTCGTAACTTAGGATCTAATAAGTAATACGCCGCATCGGCCAAAATATTACTTAAGATAAACATGAGAGCGGAAAACATCACCACACCTTGGACGACAGGGAAATCGCGGTTGTAGACCGAATCAACAATCAATTTACCCAAGCCAGGAATGGTAAATACCTGTTCGGTGAGCACTGCGCCGCCCAAAAGTTCACCAAACTGAATCGTTGCGAGTGTCACAACCGGAATTAGTGCGTTACGTAATGCATGCTTTAAGTAAATCGTTTTACGCTTTACGCCTTTTGCTCGTGCAGTACGAATATAATCAGCTGAAAGCACTTCTAACATCGCCCCTCTCGAATGGCGAAAGAGCGTTGCCGCTAACGCGGTTCCTAACACAAAGGCTGGCATGACCATGGTTTCAAGGTTCTGTGACAAGCTCTCAAGCGGACTCACATAACCAGAAGCGGGTAATAATCCCCAACTGACTGACACCAAAAGAATCATCATAAACCCTAGCCAGAAGTTAGGGATGGACTGTCCCGCTAACGCAAAAATACTCGCACCAATATCCCATTTGGAATTGCGTTTGACCGCCGCAATGACACTCATCGGAATACTGATAACCAGAGCAAACGCCATGGCCAAAAGGCTCAGTTCAATGGTGACAGGCAATTTGGACAACAATAAATCAACCACGGGCTGGCTGGTTTTCATTGAAGTGCCCAAATCCCCAGTCAGTGCGTTACTGATCCAGTAAAAATACTGAGTAATGAAAGGTTCATTCAGATGATACATATCGCGTATGTATGCGAGAGCTTCAGGACTGCGGTCTTCACCAGCCAAAATCAGTGCAGGATCCCCCGGAATTAATTTTTGTAGACCAAAAATAAACAACGAAATCAGCAACAAGGTTGGAATTGCGGTATAGAGGCGCTTGAGTATGAACGAAAGCATAGACATTCCTTGTCTAAGAGGAAAGGAAGTACCTTTCCTCTTAATTTCAAACTAAAACTTACAGATTGAGGTTATTGCACATCACGTAAACGTGGCATGCCATCACCGAATGGAGCAAAGTGTTTAATATCTGACGATACCGCCCACTGCCATTTTGGATGGTATAGGTATAACCAAGGGCGTAACTCAGCAACACGTTTCATTGCTTTGGCATAGTCCGCTTTGCGTTTTTCGACATCTTGTTCCGTGCGAGCAGCATCCAATAATCCCTGAACTTCTTTGTCGTGGAACCCATTTTCATTCAATGGCGCACCTTCGCCGTAAAACGAGTAAATGTTGCCATCTGGATCAACTCGTCCACTCCAGCCTAAAATGTAAGCTTCATAATCGCCTTTGTTCTCAACTTGCAAAGACGTTGCAAACTCCATGGTTTTAAGTTTGACGTTAATGCCCGCTTCTCCAGCCATCGCTTGAATGACCTGACCAATTTGCGTAGCTTCTGAGGTGTTAGCGATCATTAATTCAATGCTCACGCCTTTGTCATAACCCGCTTGTTTAAGCAGTGCTTTGGCCTTAGCCACATCACGGGTCGGCACAGGTAATCCATCCGCATGATAGTCACTTTCGGTACTCACCCATTGGTTATCAACAATATATTGGTTAGCAAACACCACTTGATTAATGACATTACGATCAATGGCATATTCAAACGCTTCACGAACCAGCGGATTTTTAACCGCCATATCTTTATCTTTGTTGACACCGTATCCAAGGTTAAAAATAATGCCGTTGTAACCGATACTGGTTGCTTCAACTAATTTCAGTTTGCTGTTGCTTTTTACTTTGGCAATATCTGTTGGCGCAATACGTTCCGCGATGTCTAACTGTCCAGATTCGAGGTTGGCTAAACGAATAGTAGAATCGGGTAATGGACGAAATGTCACTTTGTCGAAGTGGTAATGTGATGCATCCCAGTAGCCGTCAAATTTGTCTAAGACAATACGGTCTTGAGCAACGCGAGATTCAAATTTATAAGGCCCAGTTCCCACCGGATGTTGAGCAAAATTTTTACCCTCTTTTTTCACAGCTGTTGGTGAAACCATCATACCAGCACGATCGGCTAGTGCTGCAAGCAATGGGATAAACGGTTTTTTCAGATTGATTTTGACCGTGTATTCATCCACCACTTCCACATTTTTAACCACACTCAATTCGCCTTTACGACGTGAGCCTTTCAGGTTCATAGATCGATCAATGTTGAATTTAACCGCTTCGGCATTAAATGGCGTGCCATCCTGAAATTTTACGTTTTGACGCAGTTTCATCACTAGTGCTTTGTTGTGATCCACCCAGCCCCAACTGGTCGCGAGCATTGGAATAATGTTGAGTTGCTGGTCGATATCAACCAACTTATCAAATAGAGAGGTATACACTTCACGGCCCACCATGGTGCTGCTGGTATCTGGGTCAAGCGCATCGGGATCAGAGTTAATACCTATAGTCAGATCCTTTGCGTAGGCACTACTTAGTGGAGCCATCACTGCTAAGAGCAATAGGCTCAAGTTCTTCATTTTCATGCTATATCCTTATATCGATGAGTTGATGTGACTTGCTTACAATTCGGCCGCAAGTTTGGCTTCGGAAAATTGCCGATAAATTTTCTGTCTTAGTTGATAATCATGAGATTCATGTTCTTCGAGCTTCACTGGGATAAACTCCGGTACCTGCTGATATTGAAAACAGGCGACATGATGGTCTGCATTGATCTCGATATCACAACGCGGATGCTCCTGCTCACAGCGAATACCAGTAAATTTGCAGCGAGAACGGAAATAACACCCTTGAGGAAGATTCTTTGGATTAGGCAGTTCACCTTCTAAGGTTTTTAGCTGCTTAAACCCAGGCACAGGATGAGGAATCGATGATAACAACGCTTGCGTATAAGGATGCTTCGGACGATTAAACACCTGTTCTGTTGTACCAATTTCTACGATTTGTCCCAAATACATCACAATGACACGATCGGCCATATGTTCAATGACGGATAAATCGTGCGAAATCAAAATCATAGTGAGACCAAACTTGGCCTTCAGCTCATTCATTAAATTAATGACCTGAGCTTGAACAGACACATCCAATGCTGAAACAGGCTCATCCCCCACAATTAACGTTGGCTTGGTGGCTAAGGCGCGTGCAATTGCGATCCGCTGGCGCTGACCTCCACTGAATTCTTGCGGATAACTATTGGCGTGAAACGTTGATAATCCGACCAATTCGAGCAAATCAAATACCGCTTGCTCTAATGCTTTACCATGCAATGATTGATGTAACTTAAGTGGCTCAGACAGCGTTTTGTACACCGTCATACGCGGGTTTAATGACGCAAACGGGTCTTGGAAAATCATTTGCAGCTCTTTGCGCAAACTCCGCATCTCTTTGCTTTTAAGTGCCAGCAGGCTTTCACCTTTATACAGAACATCGCCAGCACTTGGTTCATGTAACCTGAGTAGCATTCGCCCCAGCGTCGATTTACCACACCCAGATTCACCGACAATCGCTAAGGTTTCCCCTTCATACACGTCGAAACTCACGCCATTCACTGCATGAACAGTCGTACCATCAGAACTAGGAAAGTGTTTCTCTAACTTTTTGGCCGTTAAAATAGATTTAGCAGGCATGAGTTGCCTCCAATGAGCGAGCGTGTTCATCTTCAACAGAAAAATGGCTTTCTAGTGGGGTAAACCAACAGTGGCTTTGATGACCATTTTGATGATCATGCTGGGGTGGCTTTTTCTGGCACTGCTCGTTAGCAAACGGGCAACGCGTATTGAACCGACAACCTTGCGGCATGTTCGTGACAGGAGGTACCATGCCAGATATCGTTTCCAACTCGGCTTTCTTTTCACCAATACGAGGAATGGAATTGAGTAAACCGATAAGATAAGGATGCTGCGGATCGCGAAAAACCTCTTCTACCGGGCCACTTTCGACCACATGGCCGCCATACATCACGACAACATCATCGGCCACTTCGGCCACAACGCCTAAGTCATGCGTAATAAAGAGAATCGACGCATCATGCTCTTGCTGCAACTCTTTGACGAGTTTAAGAATTTGCGCTTGAACGGTCACATCTAGTGCGGTGGTAGGCTCATCGGCAATCAACAATTTAGGGTCATTAATGAGTGCCATCGCGATCATAACGCGTTGACGCATCCCCCCCGATAACTGAAACGGGTATTCATCCAGACGTCCAGCTCCAGAAATTTGTACTTTTTCTAGCGTACTGAGCACCTTTGCTTCGATCTCTTGCTCAGAAAGTTCGGCATGATGAGTGCGAACCGCTTCGGATAATTGCTCACCGATCGTATGAACAGGGTTAAGGGATGTCATTGGTTCTTGAAACACCATCGCAATTTGATTGCCACGTAATGTTTCCATCTGCTCATCACTGTATTCCAGCAGGTTTTGCTGCTGAAACATAATTCGGCCTTGTGCCGACAACCCTTTATTTTTGGCTTTCACTAAAGGATGTTGTAGCCCCATGATCGTCAGTGATGTCACGCTTTTACCGCATCCACTTTCACCAACGAGGCACGTCACCTTCCCTTTTCGTAAGGAAAAGCTCACTCCATCTAAAATATGTGCCTGTCCCTGATGTGTTTGCACACTCAAGTACAGGTCTTGAACATCAAGTAGCGGCTCCTGATCCATGTCGCCTCCTGTAACAATTCCATTGTTATGTGTTAACAAAACAAAAATATCGATATTTTTTAAAATGGTCAACATTTAAATTAATATGTATAAAATTATATTTTTGCGATACTATCCGCTACTTACAATAAGAAAAAGCTATAGGTGACCGATAATGAGTGAGGAAAATACAACACTAACTACCTCAGAAATGATCTATCAAGCCCTCAAAAAAGACATCATTAATGGGATATATCCCAGCGGGGAAAAAATTAAGCTTGAGTCGATCAAAGAACGTTATAACGTGAGCTATAGCCCTTTGCGTGAAGCCTTATCACGCTTAGCAGAAAGCCAATTATTGATTAACTCAGGCCAGCGAGGATTTCGTGTTCCTGAAATGTCTCAAGCTGACTTTGAAGACATCACAAACACGCGAATTAAACTCGAATGCATGGCGTTAGAGATGGCAATTGAGAAAGGTGATTTAAAGTGGGAAAGTGAGATCGTTGCTGCTTATCATTTGCTCTCACAACAAGAAAAAAGAGTCCATGAACAAGGCGATATTTCACCACAAAGCCGCGATGATCTGGATAAAGCCCATGAAGATTTTCATCAAGCCCTGCTCTCTGGTTCGCAATCTAACTGGTTGTTATTTTTTGTGAAAAGCCTTAATGCACAATTTGACCGATATCGCCGCTACAGTGCGACCTTTCAATTTAGTGCCAATACCAGCGTAGAGTATCACCGCCGTCTAAAAGAACTGGTTATCGAACGTAACAAAGAAGAAGCAATGACCGTATTGGCAGAACATATTCGTCATTCCGCCAAAGCGATTGTCGCTTAACCATCATCATGAAAAGAACGTTTAAGGAAAAACACTGACAATGAAAAACTGGATCGATCTGTTCCTCGCCTTTTTCCGGATTGGCATATTCGGATTTGGTGGAGGCCCTACTATGATTCCATTAGTACACGCCGAAGTCGTGAATCGCTATAAGTGGATGGACGACGATGAATTTTCGAACGTGCTGGCAATTGGTAACACCTTACCCGGCCCAATCGCGACTAAAATGGCCGGCTACATCGGTTATAAGGTGGGTGGATATGTGGGCATGTTATTGGCGGTGATCGCCATTATGGTTCCTCTCGTGATTGTGATGATTGCTGGCCTATCATTACTGAATCAATACCGCGATAAACCTTGGGTGGCAGGCATGGCTCATGGCGTCGTCCCTGTTGTAACGTGGATGCTAACCAAACTGACCTGGGATTTTTTCAAAAAAGGCTACAAAGCGATCGGTATCGCTACCTGCATTATGTGTGTAGTAGCCTTTGTCCTCATTGATTTACTTCATATCCACCCAGGACTCGTGATTGCAGCCATCCTATTGGCGGCATTATGCAAACCATCCCCGAGATTAAAACCTTCAGAAACGGAATCATAACCCATGCTTTATCTTGATATTTTTCTCGCCTTTTTTATTCCCAATATTGTGGGTTATGGCGGCGGACCGGCGATAATTCCACTCATTGAAGATCAAGTGGTGGGCCATTATCACTGGATGACAACCGGACAATTTTCTGAAGTGTTAGCATTGGGCAATGCCCTACCAAGCCCAATAGCGACGAAGATGTCTGGTTACATCGGCTACCAAATTGCCGGTGCTCCGGGCGCTGCCATCGCGCTGATTGCAACGGTCGCCCCAACGTTGATCATTATGATTGTCGCTCTCAGTGTCCTGTACAAATTTCGTAATTCACCCAAAGTGAAAGCCATGAGCCAATGGGTACTGCCAGTTGTCACGGTTCTGATGGCCGCCCTTACCTATAAACTGTTTGCCCAAGCCTTCACTGAATTTCCGATCCACTTTGTGATTCTATTTGTTGCATCAGCATTTGCGCTTAACCGCTTTAAAATACACCCAACATTGGTTATTGCTTTTAGCCTAGCCTATGGCGCTATCTTGATGTAACGATAAAAGCCGCAATGTAGCAATGGATTGCGGCTATTTACCTATCTCCTTATTTAACGCCAAATTAAGCCCGCCACTAACCTCTCACATTTTCAATAAAAGCAGGTATGTAGCAACAAGCAATATTTCCGGAATATTGGGCAATCTCCTGTTTGGGTTGACTCTTATAATTGCATTCTCATTGGCACAATCAGCTTCACTCTCGTCACTGCTCGATAAGGATGCCCTTTTGAACAATCAAACAACCCCTTTTTCTTTTATCAGTGCTGCATTGTCGTTAATGGCAACGTACTTTACGGCAGCCACTGCTATTCCGTTATATGGTGTGTATCAAACCGAAGACCACATTAGTTACTTAGGTTTATCCCTTAGTTCTGTGGTGTATTTTCTAGGGGCAGTGATTGCGCTGGTATTACTTGGACGTTTGTCCAATTTTTTAGGGAGAAAAGTTGTATCGATCACCGCACTGCTACTCGCTGCTTTATCGCTTCTTTTCTTCATTAACTTACATTCAACTTACCAACTTATTGGCGGTCGTTTACTACAAGGGCTATCTTGTGGCCTAGCAACAACTGCATTAGCAGCATGGGTCGCCGACCATGCTAAATCAGTACCTAGCTGGGTTGCACCAGCGGTAATCAGTTGTGGGCCAATGACTGGGCTCACCTTCGGTGGATTAGGATCGGGGGTGATATTTGATGCTGGTGTCCTCCCACGTCAATTACCTTTTCTTATCGCGTTTATCATTCTAGTCGTGTGTTTATTAATGAGCATTCGAGCCCAAGAAACAATACACAAACGGCCAGGTGCGATTTCCTCTCTTAAACCAAACTTTAGATTACCCCAAACAGCACGACAGGCATTTCCTATTGCAGCGTGTACCTTTATTTGCACTTGGGCGCTTGGCGGTTTCTTTCAAGCTTTCGGTCCTGCTATGGCGCGAGAGCAACTGCATTCCAATAGCGCAATTGCCGCTGCATGTGTGTTTGCAGCTATCATGGCACCCAGCTCAATTGGGGCCTCTATTGCCAGTAAGATGTCTGCCTCTAAAGCGCAACGGTATGGCATGTTGCTATTTACGCTTTGCGTTATTGCCATTTTGTTTTCACTACACCAAGGGTCGTTACTACCATTTTTAATTGCCAGTGTGCTGGCAGGTATTACACAAGGGTTAGTCTTATCTGGCAGTATCCAGACCATGATTCAAGGATTATTAGCGGAAGAACGGGCAAATGTACTCTCGGTAATTTACACCACTTCATACATAGGTGCTGCTGTTCCTACTTACATCGCGGGACGCTTCTCGCAACACTATCATTTATTACAAGTAGCATGTGGATATGGGGTTCTTGCTTTATTTGGTTCAATCACCGTACTGATCACATGGTACCGTACCAAAAAACCAAAGACGCAAGTAATGACCTAATATAATAATGCCTTTGCTCTTTTGAATTTTTAAAATATGGAATTTTAGGCAAACAATGCCGAGTATCAGGCAAACTAAATAATAAGCTACCGTGGCATAATTTCTCTCTCGTTGAGATCATGAACATGATGATGTTCACTCAGTGAGTACATTTAAATAATCAGCAGAGTGGAGATATTCTCGATGGAATATACAACATTAAATAACAACCTTAAAATGCCGATGGCTGGATTTGGCGTTTTTCAAGTCACCGATAAAGAAGAGTGCAAACAATCGGTTCTGAGTGCGATTCGTGCTGGATACCGTCTTATCGATACTGCTGCTGTTTATGGAAATGAAGACGCGGTTGGCGATGCCGTACGCGAAGCGATTGCCGAAGGAGTTTGCACCCGTGACGAGTTATTTATCACCTCAAAACTGTGGGTGCAAGATATGGCCAATTACGATATGGCCAAAGCAGGGATTGAATCATCCCTTCAAAAAGCAGGCTTGGACTACTTTGATTTATATCTACTTCACCAAGCAATGGGCGATTACTTTAGTGCATGGCGTGCACTTGAAGACGCGTATGAGGAAGGCAAATTAAAGTCTATTGGCGTCTCAAATTTCTACGCTCATGTACTCGCTAATTTCTGTGAAACCGTAAAAGTCACACCTATGGTCAATCAGGTGGAATTACACCCATATTTTGCTCAACCTGAAGCAGTTGAAACGATGAAATATTATAACGTTCAACCTGAAGCATGGGCACCGTTGGGGGGCGGACGTCATCAGCCATTTGAAGATAAAATGTTGCTCAGCATTGCTGCACAACATGGTAAGAGTGTTGCTCAAGTTATCTTACGCTGGAATATGCAACGAGGCGTAACAGTGATTCCGAAATCTACGCACAATGAACGCATCAAACAGAATTTTGATATTTGGGATTTCGAATTATCAAGCGCCGAAATGGAACAAATTAATACGTTAGATTTGGGTTATGTGGGAGAAGCCGTAAAACACTTTAATCCGCAATTTGTTCGTGGTTGTTTAGGCGTAAAAATTCACGATTAGAGAAATAAATTAACAAGGACAGGCACCAACTCTTATCGTGCCTGTCCCCGTAACTACCTTCCCGAAAATAATTGCAACCAAAGGCCACTATATTGCCTTTCTACACATAACAGGTATCCACTGCTGATGTTCAAAGGATTGAACTTTATCCAGGCCATGACGGCCTGTTTTTTATGTTTGCATTGGGTAACAGACAACAATAGAAAAATAAAAAACTTGTCGAACATAACAAGGACAGGCAACCATATTTTAGCCAATATGAATTTGATACTATCTTCATAAAAGCTGGTTTTTCTAAGTGGAGTACATATGAACGATTCGCAGCAAACTAAAAATGCCACTCAGCGCTTAGCAAGTCTCATTCAAAAGTGGACAGAGAATACTAATCAGTTTGATACAGGTATTAAAGGTTTACGATTAAGTCACTGGACGTCACCGACACCGCCGACTAGCTATACCCATAAAGCGTCAATTTGCTTGATCGCTAATGGCAAGAAACGTGTGATCTTGGGAGAAGATACGTTTATTTACGATACTAACCATTTTTTGATCTCTTCTGTGGATTTACCCGTCATTGCCAATATTATTGAAGCGTCTGAAGAATCGCCTTACTTAGGCATCATCATGGAGTTAGACCTGCCAGAAATATCGGCGTTAATTACTGAAAGTCAACTCAGCTTTTCCAAACATCAAAAGGCCGAAAAAGGTATCGCTATTGGTGAACTTTCAGATTCCCTACTTGATGCTTTCGTTAGGCTCTTATCACTATTAGATGAAGAAGAAAATATCGCTATTCTAGCTCCAATAATTAAACGTGAAATTTTTTATCGACTGCTTTCCTCAGAACAAGGCAGTCGTCTCAACCAAATAGTGACATTCGGAAGCCATAGCCATCAAATATCCAAAGCTATCAATTGGTTGAAAAAGAATTTTGTCCAACCTCTGAGTGTCAGCGAATTAGCATCCAATTGTGGAATGAGTAAATCAGCTTTTTACACCCACTTTCGCTCGATGACATCGATGACGCCACTCCAGTTCCAAAAGACATTACGCCTTAGTGAAGCAAGACGTTTAATGTTGACGGAAAATCTGGATGCCATGTCCACCACATTTAAAGTTGGCTATGAAAGTCCATCACAGTTTAGCCGTGAATATAGCCGTCAATTTGGTGCGCCACCAGCAAAAGACATCAAAGCATTACGCGCTGAAGATACGTTGTAATAGCGGGGGAATGGATAGATAAAAACGCGACATAAGATATCAATGTCCCTCAATAATGACCTCCAATAGATAAGCCCTCACTGATCTATTGTTATATCTGGTTACATAACTCATCTTTGCCTAAATTAATTAGGCAAAGATATCGGACGATCAGGATAACGCAATTTACATTCCCCACCTTAGATTAGTTAATGTAGCTAAACCTTGTTCCCCTCATTGAATATGGGTGAACATTGATTTAGCACTTCACTGCTATTTTTCACGAATAAGGGAAAACGATGAGACATTTAACTAAGGGACGATGGGCGACCAGTTTATTAACGGTGTCTGTCCTCATTATCACACGTGTCCTCATTATCACAACGCTTACAATCAATAATGCTGTAGCCTCACAGCAAGTGTACCGTGGAGTGAATCAAGCTGAGTTTGATGGGTCTACCCAATACTTTTCCGGTAAAGTGCATGTCAAAATGGCCTTTCCGAGTAACGATATCGCTCACTATTCTGGCGCTTACGTTACCTTTGCCAAAGGAGCGCGCACAGCTTGGCATTCCCATCCAGCAGGTCAACATATGATTGTAACAGCGGGTACCGCAATAACGGTGACTCGAGATAGTACAGTGCTGACATTTCATCCTGGAGAAGCGGTTTGGTGTCCACCGGGGATCGACCATTGGCACGGAGCCACAACAAAAGAGCCCATGACGCACTTTGTAGTGACCGCAGCTAATGCGCAAGGCAAAAATGTTTTTTGGAAAGAACAGGTCGCAGATGACGATTATGCCAAAGCGAACCGGTTGAGTTTAGAGCAATAATTGAAAACAGTGCCCATAGAATAGCCTCATATAAACGAGGCTATTGATACCGATTCTATTAATTAGGCAATCGGTACATCCAATTGCTGCTTACCCGCCTGTAGAATCGTCATAACATCGACTGAGTGTTGCAGTAATCCATAACATTGCTCATATTGGCGAGCCGCAAACATCTGCTCGAACGCTCTAAACTCATACACCATATGGTTATCCACATCATGAAGATTGCATACTACTTTTTCACCGCCAATGTGGAGTTCAAGTGAAGGAACAATATTAGGAGTACCGCGGATCACTAAATATCCTTCTTCCCCCTGAACAGTAAAATGCCCATCACTTGCCGAATCTTTTGCGCCGGCGCATACAGCAATGAAGTCTGGATACGTTAATAACATTACACCTGATGTATCGACACCATTAAATCCACGGTTAAAACTGTACTGGGCATTTTCTGGTTTACCGAAAAGATAACAAGCTAGGTGAATGTTATAGATATTGATATCGTAAAGCGCACCACCAGAGCAAGCAGGATCAAAAGCTGGGTGAACAATTTCCTGAAGATAATTGGCGTAACGGCTTGATAGCTGAGAATAATTCCCTTGCACCAATTTAACCTGCCCTATCTTGGGTAAATAGTCTTTGAATAAAGCTATATTAGGGGAATGAATGTTAGTGACCGCTTCAAATAGAAACAATGACTTTTGTTTGGCAAGTTCATTGAGTGTCACTAACTCTTCTACTGTGTTAGTAAACGGTTTTTCACAAATAACATGCTTATTGGCCTCTAGTGCTGCAAGTGCATATTCAAAATGCATGTTATTGGGTATACCAATGTAAACAAACTCAATATCCTCATTGTTGAGCATTTCCTGATAATCACTATAGAGTTTTGAGATGCCATACTGTGCACACAGTGCTTGTCCTTTCTCAAGACTGGTCTCTCGCACAAATAATGCACAGCAATCAATGTCTTCGATGTGCTCTAACGCATCCAAACACATCTTAACGATGTTTCCCGCCCCTATGATTCCTAACCGCATACACTTACCTTTACTTATAAAAACGTATAAACAGGTGCTAATATCCGTAAAATCACGTATAAGATTAAGTCAAAATCACTTATTAATACTTATAAAATTGAAATAACGTGCATAATCACTTATAAACAATTATGATCCCTGTTAAACGAACATATAAAATTGATCTCATGACCCAAGAAGAACGCCTAATAGAATTGGAATCTTATCTGAGAGAACACGGTAAAGTGACTTTAGAGTTTATCTGTGAACGCTTTGATATTTCTTACGACTCAGCCAGAAGAGACTTAGTAAAGCTTGGCACAATACCAGGAATCCTGCGCATTCGTGGCGGAGCGATACTTAACGAATCGCAAATTCACCGATCATTCTCGCAAAGAAATGAACCCAACCCGACAAAACAAAAGTTAGCGGTACTAGCGGCCTCATTAATTAAACCCAGTGATACGGTTTTTTTGGATGCAGGAACGACCAATATGTTATTGGCTCAACAGCTTGAAACAGAGTCAACCATCATCACTAACTCGCTGGAAAGCGTGAATGCCTTGATGGGTAAAAAACAGATTCGCAAATGTGTGTTAGGCGGAGAATTTGATGAATTTTCTCACACAATATTAGGTAATACGACGGTTGAACAAATTGGTAAGTATCGGGCAAACCTTGCGTTCATTGGAGTCAGTGCTCTTTCTGACGCGGGTATTACGGCTGATAATGAAAATGATGCGACTTTAAAGCGAGCGATGGCTGAGCAATCGGCAAAAGTGATCCTCGTCGCAACCTCGAATAAGTTTAATACCCAACTGCCTTACCAATCATGCCGTTGGCAAGATATCGATTGCTTAATCACAGCAGATACACCGCCCAAGAATATCCTAGAGAAGTTAGAACAGTATGACGTTGAGTTGATATTGTTAAACGAGAATAAATAGCCGCATGGGCTAGGCTATTCCATATTCCAATTCTACTTATGCTCTAATTTTGCCTTAGTAGAGTTAGGATGAAGAACATTACTGACCAGCTTCTTTTGGCACTTTTGGGGTTAATCAATTAGCCAGAAACAACAAAGCCCGCAATAAGCGGGCTTTGTTTTAGAATTTTGGTGCGTCCAAGTGGACTCGAACCACCGACCCCCGCCATGTCAAGGCGATACTCTAACCAACTGAGCTATGGACGCACTATGTAATGTTCCAAACCAATGGTGCGTCCGAGTGGACTCGAACCACCGACCCCCGCCATGTCAAGGCGATACTCTAACCAGCTGAGCTACGGACGCACTGTTTGGGAACGAGAAGGATATTAACGAGTGTTCATCACGGGTGCAAGTCTATTTTTTTACTTTTTGATTCAATTGGCTTTTATAACACCATTTTGCTGTTTTTTTATGCAAATCATTATTTTAGTACTACGTTTTATTTTTTGCGTACTCAATGTGTAATGGTAATGCGAAAGCGAGCTTTCTATCACTTTTTGTGAATCAGGTTCAAAAATAGATTTACTCATCCCCCTAAAAAGGTAATATAGAACTGTACAAACAATAACCATAATATCAATTAACTTGGCTAGCTGCATGGATGCGAAACTTTTTGATAGTTCCCATAATATAAGGTCCTCTGTCCTCTCAGGAATAAGTGTTTCACTCTCGGTTATTTCCGTTTTTCTGGCTGTGTTTTGCATTTTTTATGTGCACGCCTACCTGATGGCAAGTTTGGAGATCATATTCTCCCTGTACGCCTTTTACATTCATCATCGTGCAAAAAAACGCCATTATACAGAGATGGACGTTCATTGTTTTACTTATCTCTTACTGCTTTTGTTTATTGTCAGTAACTTGTTTCTCCCTCCTGAAAATCATGGCTTTATGTGGACCTTGGTATGCCCCCTGTTGATGTATTCTTTGGTGGGTCTTAAACGGGGTTTTATCTCTTCACTGATACTGTTTATTACTCAGACCAGCATCGTTTACTATCGAACTGTTGATTTAGCTGCATTCAATACCACTAATTTAATGGTCAATTTAGCCTCCAGTTATCTGGTGATCTGGCTCATTTCACACACCTACGAGTTTCATCGTCATGAAGTAGAAAGCACTTTGTCCAACCTTGCATCTAGAGATGCGTTGACCAGTGCTCACAATCGATTAGCGTTAACTACCGCATTTGAATATTTTCAAACCCATCGAGATAAAGAAGAGTTGAGTTTTCTGATTGTCGATATCGACTTTTTTAAGGCAGTTAACGATCAATATGGGCACGATATTGGTGATAAGGTATTGATAGAAACCAGTCAATTAATGATGCAAATCGTTGGCGACGATAACCTTTACCGCATTGGCGGTGAAGAGTTTTGTATTACGCTGTTTAATCGCTCGTTAGATGAAGCGCATCTGATCGGCGAAAGAATTCGTAAGCTCATTGCAGCCAATCCTTTTATTTATGATGATCACCATATTCATTTAACGCTGAGTGTGGGCATTTGTGAATACAAAGAAGGGAATCGCATTGAAGACTTACTTCGCATGGCAGATCACGAGCTCTACCGCGCGAAGAAAAGTGGTCGAAATCAAGTTAGGCTATGCCCAACCGCAGAGCAATCCGTTGATGACAATGAGCAAAAGGTTCCAGTTACCGCAACAAGTCATTTATAAAGAGGATGAGCGTTGTCGATAAATTAGTAATCTGATTGTTCAGGGTGTTCATTTTCTTCAAAAACAACGTTATAGTTTTCAGTATAAGTACAGTGAGGCTGACGACTGCAAGTGAAGAAACGTCGCCCTTTAAACTCTCCTTGGGTGGCAATTTTCAGCACCATAGGTGCTCCGCAACGCTTACAAAAGCGCACTTCTTTATCAGGCTCAATCAAATCAATATGAGCGGCGAGAAGCCGACGAAGTCTCCCTACTTGATAACTGAGCTTAATATTGGCGCCAATTAGCGGTAGGCCCGCAGATTTACAGACTTGAATAATTAATTTTTGGCGCTCAATTTTGCCTTTATCCAGTTCTCGTCCGTTATCTAATTCGATGATCACGCGAGGTTCTAGCGTGCGAGAATCACACACTACATAATCAAAATAGCTTTTAGCAATCTGATTATTGGCAATAAACCACTGTTTCTTATTCTTCGTTTTATGTGGAATGATAACGGATGTCATCGACACTTTAGCCAGAACAACACCATGCTGCCCCACCGCTTCCACCAATGCATTAAAAAATGCCCCTTCAGACATGTTTAATAACGAGCCTTTCTTACGATATTGATACTGAGAAGGTTGCTCTTGCTTCAATACATACTTTTGTGTGATATAGAAAAAGACAACTAAGATAACGACCACTATGAAAATGTTAATCATAGTAAGCAAAGCTCCTTAAATAATGGCGTTCATTAGCGTTAAGTATACAAAACGTACTTGGCTCACCATGATGATGGCTTCTAATAGGCGCCGAAAATCGAATAACATCTTGAATGTAATTGGGATAGCGGTGGTTAATCAAGAAAAACTTTACACATTCTCCCAAGTATCTTGACTCAATAACAAAACGGAGCCAAAGGCTCCGTTTTGTTATTGAGTCAATATTAAGCAACGAATGAATTAGAAAACAAACTTATCCATCAGGGTTACCATCTTGCCAATTTCAGGTTTAGTGATGGTATCATTCGCCCCCAACGCAATCGCTTTAGCGCGGTTATCATCACTCATCAAAGATGAGAACATGACGATAGGTGTTTCCTTAAAGGCTTCACCCTCACGTAAACGCTTAACTAAGTGCATACCATCCATCCGCGGCATTTCTACGTCGGTGACCACAGCGTTTACAAATTCGGTAACGGCCACACCTTCACTTTTGGCATGTGCAGCAATATCGTTAAGTTTTTCAAATGCCTCACCGCCATCTTTACAAGCAATGATGTTGTAACCAGACGAACTTAAAGTATCTTGGATCAAACTACGAATAAAGGCGGAATCGTCCACCACCATAATGGTTTTACCATTACGTTTCGCCACCATTTTACGATTAAGGTCAACAGAACGGTCGACCTTAACATCGTATTTTTCCATACTCAGCTCTGGGTTGATGTCCGCTATGATTTTCTCGAAATCGAGGATCATGATCAGTTTGTCTTCTTTACGAACCACGGCCACCACACAATCTTGTTCGCCCGATTCGAGGAACTGACTTGGCGATTCCACATCATTCCATGAAATACGGTGAATGCGACTAATGCTATCGATTAAGAAGCCATTGGTCATGCGGTTGAAGTCCGTCACAATGACATACTTTTTGTTGATGTCTTGGCTTACAGGTACACCTAACCAACCAGCCAAATCAACCAGTGGAGTCAGAATTTCACGCGAGGAAAACACCCCAATCATATGAGGTTGTGCGTTTGGATAATCAGTGGTGTCTGGAACTCGAATAACTTCTCGTACTTTAGCGACGTTAATTCCGTAGTAACAGGTTTTAGTGCGTCCATCCGGAAGTACTTTTTCTAAATGAAACTCAATGATCTCAAGCTCATTGGTACCACTTTCTAAAAGAATAGAACTGCTTTCTTTACTCATAATTGTCACATCGTCCCGAGATGATAGTCGTTGTTACATTGCTGCCCACTTCAGAAAGACGCCGGCGTCCTAGCCTGAATTCGGCTTTTGACCAATACGCTGATTCAAGCGTTATTCTGTTTCTTTTTGCGTACCTGCTTCCAAAAACAGACGTCCTACCCTACCAGATTGTTATCTTGCTGTCTTTGTTATGAGCTATTTAACCGATGAATTTTTATATCTAACTCATTGAATCAGAGACTATATACTCTCTGTGACGGCCAGTTTTAGCAATTCTTTAATAAAATAATTCACTTATTTCGTTTTTGTTCGTACCAAATAACGGCTCAACGATTACAAATCACTAGCACAAATGTAGATGGTGTTTCGATTGGCGTCTAGTGATAGGCGCATCAATTGAGTTTAGATTCTCTAATTCACCTATTTTGTAGTACTCATACCAATATGCAATAACGCACACTTTAATGCACAAAGTATGTTATTTAGTCGCAAAGATCACAAAGATTTTTCTGCACTCTGGTGGGGCTTTTCTATAATTAAATAAGCAGGAATAGCGTAATGAACGCTCACTTAAATAAGTGCTAGCGTTCAGTCAATCGAAAAGGAGGACAATGATGAAGCGAGATGATCTGGGAATCTGCCTTAGTCGCCATATGCTTGTAAGTCATATGCAATCGACATTTACCTGTGTACGTGCGTACGAGGTTGATTCGGATGCCCATGACGATGTGCGAGTGATGATGGCTTTTCCTCAGATGTCAGGAAAAGATGTTCTACTTAGCATGCAAGGCGACCACGAACTTGAATGGCGAGCAGAACACTACTGCCCTTGTCACCATCACTACTAGACAAGGCAAGTCACTCATCATTAAGAGGCTTGCTAACTGGATAAGACAACATCGAAACAAAGTCACAATTTGCCTTTGTTGCGAACGCTCTTAACCCGTTGGCAAGCCTATTATAGCCAAACCGCGTCACTCCCTTGATTCATAGATTTTCGTCAGACTTCGATCTTCTTTGCGTTTTTTCCGTCTCAACATGGTCAGACTATGTGGCATACCATTGTTAAATACATTGATGAACGACAATAGGAATCCGATGATCAAATTTTTGCATATTCCACTTTATCCATTGTCCCTCATGGTCCAACTGGCACTCTTTGCTCCATTCGCTATATCGGCCCCTATTTCCTTTGATCAAGCTTGGCAGATTCTCCAGCAAGATAACAATTCTCTCGCCGCAGAGAGAGCGAATGTTGAACGTTATACCCACTTAAAAGATGCCACATGGGCAATGAACTTGCCGCAAGTAACAGTGGGGGCGCAATACACTCGCTTAAACGATGCCGTCACCTTAGATCTCCCCCTTCCTTCTGCTTTACAGCAAATCATTGCCAGCTTAAATGCCAATCTAGCAGGCTCTAGCGGACTATCAGCAGAGTTGAGTCAGAAAGATGTGGTCACGTCATCAATTCGGGCAATTTGGCCTATTTTTACTGGTGGACAAATCAGTGCTGCGCAAGATGCCGCCCAAGGTAAAGCTGATGAAGCCCAAGGGAATTTAAAAATGGAAGTTCTGGCTCGCTATGAAGATTTAGCTAAATACTATTTCAGTGTCGTGCTGGCTCGTGAAGTTTTAAATACCAGACAAGCGGTCGTGATCGGCTTAACAAAGCATAGAGACAATGCAGCCAAACTCGAACAACAAGGGCAAATTGCACACGTTGAAAGGTTGCAAGCGGATGCCTCTCTCGATAAAGCCATTGTCGAGCAAAAAAAAGCACAAAAGAGCCTCGATATTGCTCAAAGTGCTCTGACTAAAATTCTAGGCCAATCCACTTTAGTGGAACCTGGCGATCCACTGTTTATCAATACGGATTTACCTCCAATGGCGGCGTTTACCGAGCAAACATTGACCACCTACCCTGGACTTGCCATTCTCGATGCGAAACAAAACCAGGCGCAAAATTTAAAAAAAGCTCAGTATGGTAAATATTCTCCGCAGGTTTATCTGTACGGAAATTACAATCTCTACGAGGACGATTCGGTTGTCAGTGATTTAAACCCTGATTGGATGGTTGGGATTGGTGTGAGTATTCCGTTAATGGAAAATACTGGGCGTAGCGATCAAGTGAAAGCAGCAGCCAGTGCGATTACTCAAATTCGCTATTTAAAAGCTCAAGCTAAAGAAGATTTAAGCGTGTTAGTCCAACGCACATATCAACAAGCCGAGCAGGCCCTTGAAGAAGTACAAGGTTTACAATCCAGTTTAACACTGGCGAAAGAAAACCTTCGGTTAAGAGAAAAAGCATTCAATCAGGGATTGTCGACTTCCGTGGATGTCGTTGATGCTGAATTGAATCAAGCGAGCATTCAAACTCAGCAATCTGTGGCAAGTTTCAATTATCTCATTGCGCTGACAAAGCTACTGGCATTGAGTAGCGAAATGACGACATTCCAACATTATCGTCACTCCGCTGTATTTTTAACTCACGGCCAAGCATCGACGCAAATGCCGTCGGTTAAGCGTCCATAAAGGGGTACCTATGAAAGCAATAAAAACATCGGTGGTGGCACTGTTCGCACTGGCTCTGGTTGGCTGGATTCTCTATGCCTTTTACATTGCCTATCAACCACAGCCTATCAAGCTGCAAGGTCAGATTGAGTCACAGCAGTACAGTATCTCTTCTAAAGTCGCAGGCCGTATTGATCAAGTGTTTGTGCGCAAGGGAGATACGATCAGTAAAGGCGATCTCGTATTTACCCTTCATAGCCCAGAAATTGAAGCAAAACTCGAACAAGCGATAGCTGGGCAAAAGGCGGCTGGAGCGATGGAAGAAGAAGCCAAAAATGGTGCGCGTACCCAACAAATTCAAGCGGCCAAAGACAAGTGGCTAAAAGCCAAAGCGGCAGCCGAACTGGCTGAAAAAACCTACCTGCGAGTTAACAACCTATATAAAGATGGCGTGGTCGCTGAACAGAAACGTGATGAAGCACAAACGCAATGGCAAGCTGCTAAATATACCGAAAGTGCCGCCATGCAAATGTTTAAACTCGCCCAAGAAGGGGCTCGTCAAGAAACGATACAAGCAGCCACAGAAAAAGCGAAAGCCGCCGCTGGTGCCGTAGCCGAAGTCGAAGCCTATGCGGCTGATACTAAAATCAGCAGTTGGTTTAATGGCGAAGTGTCTCAAGTCTTGTTACACAGTGGAGAACTCGCGCCACAAGGGTTCCCTGTGGTCACGGTTATCGACACGCAAGACACATGGGCGGTATTCAATGTCCGCGAAGATCTATTAGGCCATTTTCAAAAAGGGGCAATCATTAAAGCCTACGTACCTGCGTTAAAACAGGATGTGACGTTTAAAGTCACCCATCTTGCCGTAATGGGCGACTTCGCGACATGGCGTTCAACAGATTCGGCACAAGGCTTTGATCTACGTACATTCGAAGTGGAAGCCCGCCCTATAACACAAACGCCAGATTTGCGCATGGGCATGAGTGTAGCTGTGGAGCTCGCCCCTTAATGTTCTCGGTTCAATGGCGATTATTAAAGCGCGATCCATGGCTGCAAACATGCTTGCTTTGGGTCCCTATTTTTCTGGCAATTATTCTATGGTGGATATTTTCTGCAGCTATCGTACGCTCATTGCCAGTGGGGGTGGTAGACCTATCCCACAGTGAATTATCACGAAGTTTTACCCGTGATTTAAATGCAACGTCGACCTTATCTGTGATTCGGGTATACCCTTCTCAAGCGCAAGCCAAGGCCGATTTAATTCAAAGCCATATTTACGCCTACACGGTGATTCCTTATGGTTTTGATCGTGATGTTCAACTTCATCGTCAACCTCAAATCACCACGTTCTATAACAGCCAATATATCCTGACTGGTAAGTTGGTCAATTCTGCTATTGCCTTGGTGCAAAATACCTTTAACGCGAAACTAAGCGTTGCCAACCAACTTGGTTCAGGACAACAAACGTTCACTAGTGCATTAGGAAAAGCCGTTCCAATCCAAACTCAAATGACGGCTCTATTTAATCTCAATATGAACTATGCCCAGTTTCTTGTTTCGGGCATTATTCCTGCGTTATGGCAAATTGTTATCGTGGCCAGTACGATTTTAATCCTATCGACTTGGCATCGAAACTCAGGATTATCCCTGTGGCTTGGCAACACTCCCTACACCAACCTGTTGAGAACATTAACGCCTTACTGTTTATTGTTTGCTTTGCAAGGTGCAGGCTACTTATGGTTTTTTTATTCGTTTCTTGATTGGCCTCAGCATGGGCAACTCACGGTATTACTGATTGCTCAGTGGCTGACCATCTTAGCCTGTGTCATTGTGGGTGTGATGATTTATTTCTTAACTCTGGATGCAGCCAGGAGTCTGAGTTTCGCCGCCGCATACACAGCGCCAAGCTTTGCCTTTATGGGCATTACCTTTCCGGCAACAAATATGGGATCGCTGGCAACGTTCTGGCGTGATTTGCTCCCCATCAGTCACTATATCAATGTGCAAATCAATCAAACCAATTATGGTTTAGGTATCATTGAGTCACTGAAACCCATGGGGTATATGGTGATCTATCTCGTGCCGCTCCTGATCGGATTAGGTTTGATTCACTGGAGAACACAGCAAAATACAGCGCATGGGAGCCAACGACATGATTAAACCTCTATGGTGGGAAATACGCGCTTTATTCACCAACTCTGTTGTTTTACTTACTGTTTTTGGTGGTGTGTTTTTTTACTCGTTTCTCTACCCCCTTCCCTATCAGCATCAGACCCCTCGGGAACAGAAAATAGCCGTGGTAAATTTGGATAAAAGCCAAGCAAGCTATCAGCTCGAACGCATGATAGATGCCACGCCACAACTGCATATTGTACAGCGTTTAAATGCGCTAAAAGAGGCGCAACAGAGCTTCTTAGATCACAATATTGCTGGCTACTTAGTAATACCGGAACACTTTTATCGTGATTTAGTGCTCGGCACCCAACCCACGCTCGCATTTGCAGGCGATGCTTCTTACTTTCTTGTTTATGGTACCGTGGTTGAAGGTTTAACAACGGCAGCAGGCACTTTGTCTGCCAAAGCTAAAATTACTCGCTTACTTAGCAGCGGCGAGTCTATAGAAAGTGCCACACGTGAATACGCTCCCTCAAAGATCAATTTGAAACCGACGTTTAACACCCGTATGGGATATGTCGATTATGTTGTTCCGGCTGTTTTTGTGCTCATTTTACAGCAGACGATGATTATGGCTTCAGGCCTAATCGGTGGTACACAAAAGCATCAACACGGTTATTGGAATCAATTGTCTGTCGGAAAAGTAATGGTTGTTAGGTTAGTCGTGTTAGTCGCCGTGTACTACGTACTTAGCATGTATTATTTTGGCGGCAGTTTTTCATTTCACGGCATCAATCGTGTTGCTTCAACTAGCGCATTAGTCACTCTGTTACTGCCGTTTTTAATCACTAGCTGTTTGATCGGAATCTTTTTAGGTGCCTGGACGCCACATCGAGAATACGTCACATTAGTCGTGCTGGTCAGTTCAATGCCATTAGTCTTTTCTGCAGGATTCATTTGGCCACTGGAAAGCATGCCTAAGGCGCTCGTTTGGCTTGCAGACTGTTTTCCAAGTACCCCCGCCATTCAAGGGTTCCTCGCCCTCAATCAAATGGGAGCGACATGGCAGCAAATCGCACCACAATGGACTCTGCTTTGGGGACAGGCACTGATTTGGGCAGGGTTAGCGTATTGGCAGTTCAAACGCCGTGGACGTTGAGCGCACGCGCAGACACATTACTATTCTTGCCAACGTTTTTGCATTTGGGCTAGAGTCTCTTCTGGCACATTGTGTACATTGCCAAATTGACCACGACACACTTTGACCACTAACTTAGCTTTGTAACGTTTCGCTAATTTTCGGTAAGCATCCATTTCCCAACGCCGCACAAACGTATTACTCACCACGATACTTTTTCCTTGCTTGAGCCAATATTCACTCTGATTTTGACACCAACGATGAGCATCGCTCAGCTTATTAGGGTCAAAATGATATTGCCCATCATCATCGACAAAATACATATCGGCTTCGAGATGAATTCCCTCGATCTTTTGCGCCAAAGTTGACTTACCAGAGCCCGGTAAGCCACGAATCAAAGTCACGGTTAAAGACATAAATCACTTATTGAAAAATTGCAGTTATGTATATCTGCATCTTGAGGTTATTTGGGTATAGTACAATCACATCGCTAGAGAATGAACCATTCCTTTTGTGATTGGACTTTATCTAGACCCGTTGATTACGCCTTAATCATCCAGCTTGGATCCCTCGCTAATTTCTGTAATATCGCATTTGGGACTCGACATATCTACTGAGTTAGGTTATAAGTCTAGAAGTATAGACGTCCATAATTATCGCTTAGGGAGAAAGCCGTGCCTATTAAGATACCTGATCAACTGCCAGCAAGAGATGTTCTACGCCATGAAAACATCTTTGTGATGCCAGAGTCGCGTGCATCGACTCAGGAAATCCGTCCGCTTAAGGTTTTGATCTTAAATCTTATGCCGAAGAAGATAGAGACGGAGACCCAGTTCTTGCGCCTGCTGTCCAACTCACCCTTGCAAGTGGATATTGAGCTGTTAAGAATTGATAATCGCCGTAGTAAAAACACGCCAGAAGAACACCTAAATGCCTTCTATCGCCAGTTTGAAATGATCGAAAAACGTAATTTCGATGGTTTGATCATTACTGGTGCACCTTTAGGTTTGGTTCAATTTGAAGATGTTGTGTATTGGGACCATCTGAAAAAGATCATGGAATGGGCTAAGAGCCATGTAACCTCAACACTGTTTGTATGTTGGGCTGCTCAAGCCGCACTAAAACTCATCTACAACCTGCCAAAGCGTACTCGTGAAGATAAATTGTCTGGTGTTTACCAGCATGAAATTCGTCGTCAATTTCACCCATTATTACGTGGTTTTGATGACACATTCTTAGCACCTCATTCCCGCTACGCAGATTTTGATACCGAATACTTAGCGCAAAATACTGATCTGGATATCCTTGCGACTTCAGAGCAAGCAGGTGTGTATCTCGCAGCCACAAAAGACAAACGTAATGTCTTTGTTACTGGCCACCCAGAGTATGATGCTGACACCTTGCACAATGAATACATGCGCGATGTTAAAGAAGGGCTAGAACCGGTAATGCCGGTAAACTACTACCCAGATAACAACCCTGAAAATCCACCACGTGCAAGCTGGCGCAGTCATGGTCACCTGCTCTTTGCAAACTGGCTAAACTACTGTGTTTACCAACAAACACCGTACGATTTGGAAAACTTCAGCGAAGATAAATTTAATAAAGACGAAGACTAATAGTCAGTCTCATCGCAGGATAATCACTTTCTAGAGTCACGTTTACGTGGCTCTTTTTTCATCAGTTCCCTAGTATTTGCCAACTGAGTCGCATCATCACTTTTAAAGCATTCCTCTTTTTAGCGGTACTTTTTACTCTCAATTCGAGTCACCACCGCCGAGAGCAGCAATGAAGCAAATCTTGATAGCAATAACATGCCTCATACTTTTGGGGTGCGTCAGTCAATCGCCACAACACACATCTTCGACGCCGAACTCTATTGCTGATGCGCGTATAGCCTTGGGCTTAGCTTACTTAAAGCAAGGTGACACCGTTAAAGCCAAGTTCAATCTCGACAAAGCACAACGAGCAGCGCCCACTTATATTGAAACCGATATTGCTCTTTCATACTACTTCACCCAAGTGAAAGAATTTGCTAAGGCTGATCAAAGATATCAACAAGCCATCAAACGTCACCCTCACCATGGCGGATTGCTGCATAATTACGCCACGTTTTTATGCCAAAGGCATCACTACAATAAAGCGCAACACTATTTTTCTTTGGCTATTCAACAACCTGATTATCCTAATATAGCGGCAAGTTACGAAAACTCGGCAATGTGTTACTGGCAAAACAAACAATACCAACCTGCACTGACCATGATTGAATTAGCGAAAAATCATGCACCACAACGTAGTAGCATATGGCAATTACACATCCAGTTTCTCCGCGCCATGGGTAAACCTATCGAGGCTAATCAGTTAGAGAACCAATACCGAATAATGCACAATATGAATTAACGAATATTTGTAGGACGTCCATTTTTACCACCTTTACGCTCACGATAGCGAGTACGACGGTGACGATGCACTTTCAACACTCGATGTGCTTTCTTATATTCGCGGTATAACAATCGAATAAAGAGAATAAGCCCTACAAGGAGAAGTACAGAAAACACGGATAAAAATGGCACACATAACCAGTCGGGCTGGCAAGGAACATAGAGAGGAAAATCCATAGCGACCTCCTTCATACTGAGGTGTGGTGCGGACTATCAAGCTAACCTTAACGTCACCAAGGTTAGCCTTAATTTTCGCTACGATAGCATTATCTAGTGATCCATTCCTTGCGCTGAGCGTGATTTTGAAAACTCCATGCAATAAAACGGCTTATTTTTTGACCTTGAGCCATTTCTACAATTTGCACTTCACTCACGCCCACTTTTTCGAGTTGTTTTTTCATCCAACGTACATTGTCTTTTTTTGAAATCAGGCTACTAAACCACAAAACCTGTTGCGCAAATTGTGCACTCTCTACCGCCATATTTTTCAAAAATGCAGCTTCTCCACCAGGACACCATAGCTCGGCTTTTTGCCCGCCAAAATTCAGAGCAGAAGAAACATGCTCTTTGCCCGACGATTGCGCTGGTGTTTTAACTCCGCGTTTGTGCTGATTTTTCTTCAAATTGCTGCGCTTTCTCTCCGTACCTTTCATCGCTTCAGCTAATGAGCTATGGAAGGGAGGATTACAGGTTGTGACCGTGTAACGCTCATTAGGCTCAATCACACCTTTAAAGATTGAACGGCTATTTTTCTGTAGTCGACATTCAATGTGGCCGCGTAATGGCGCGTTAGCTCTAACGAGCTCGCTTGCATGCTTCACTGATATTGGATCGATGTCGCTACCGACGACCTGCCAATCATATTCTACCATTGCAATCATTGGGTAAATACAGTTTGCGCCAATGCCAACATCTAACATAGTCACAGGTGTCGTTTTCGCAATGGGACAGTCCAAAAACAGTAACTCAGCTAAGCGGTGAATGTAATCAGCTCGTCCAGGAATAGGCGGACACAAGAAGCCGTGTGGAATATCCCAATGCTGGATTCCATAATAATGATGCAGCAACGCCTTATTAAGTAGCTTCACCGCTTCAGGATCAGAGAAGGAGATAGTGTCTTGCCCAAGAGGATTCTTTTTAATATGTGTTTTTAATTTAGGCTCAACTTGGCTCAGCACCTTGAAATCGTAGGATCCATGATGGCGATTTCGTTTATGTAGCCCAGCTTTACTTTTAACCACTTTAACCTGCATCGCCGTATTACTGCCGTTTTTTCCCGCTTTTGCGGCGCTTTTTTTAATGATACTTTTAGCCGATGTGGTGCGTTTTGATTGTGCCGTCGAGTGCTTTGGGGCGTTAACAGAGGTTGGTTTCACCATCTTTACTTCTCTTTTAAATCTTGAACCATCATAAATAATCGCGCATCCAGTTCGAGCTGGTGATAATTAGGCTCCATATGGCAACACAATTGATAAAACGCCTTATTGTGTTCTTTCTCTTTTAGATGCGCCAGTTCATGTACCACCAGCATTCTTAATAAAGGTTCTGGCGCTTGTTTAAACACTTGAGCAATACGTATTTCATTTTTCGCTTTCACTTTATTGCCATGTACGCGTGACACATAAGTGTGCAAACCCAATGCGTGATTGATCAGATGAATTTTACTGTCGTATATCACCTTACTCAGCGGTGCCGTTTTCTTCATAAACTGATTTTTTATCGCAACAGTGTATTGAAATAACGCCTTTTCACTTTGAATATCATGACGCTGCGGATATCGCTGCTCAAACCATGGCAGTAGCTTTTTATTTTCGAGCAACTGCTGTACAGGTTGAATGATATGGTCAGGATAGCACTGAATGTATTTCATGACCTCAGGTTGGCTCATTTGTTTACACCTTGCCTGTAAAAAGGGCGCTAAGTGTACCTTAAAGCAGATGGGGATTCATCCAAGTTCGTTGCAAGCGCTAGAATAGATAGGTACACTCCTCTGCCCTGCGATATTGGAGAAAAATAATGAAACGTGTCGTTCTTTATGTAAAAGATAAATGCCCACATTGTAAAGATGCGCAACGCTATTTGGATAGCAAACAGATCCAATACCGCTTGTGTAACGCTAAAATGCAGCGTGGCCGAAAAGAGCTCGATGCGATTGGAGCACGTAGCTTGCCCGTGCTTAAAATCGGCGATCAATTGATGATTGGTTGGAGCCCAAAAAACTTTGAGCGTATGTATAAGGGCTAACCTTTTTTATAACGCGCTATTCCATGCTGCTCACTGCGTGTTTAAACGTACTGTTTAATAAATTCGATAAACGTTCGATCAGCATGGGATAAATACCCTTCTTTGCGCCAAGCCATCGCCAAATCAAGCCAAACGGGTGGGTTAAATGGCACAGCTGTAATATCAGGCTCAACATCTGTCGCTAACTCAAGTAATGCGGTAATGGCATACTGCTGTTTGACTATACTCAAAATCATCGGTAATAAGTTCGTTTCAAAAGAAAACTCGACTTCATAGTGGTTCTCTTTACACACCTTATCAATAAAATCACGATGAAAATATCCTGGCTTAAACATCACCAGCTCGTGAGCAAAGAAAGTATCAAAATCAATGTGTTTTTTTTGCGCTAATGGGTGCTGATTACTTACCGCTGCCACCATTTGGGAGGACAAAATGGCGTCCACTTCCAATTCAGCAGGAACATCTTGATTCAAAATAACGCCGATATCGAGCTCTCCACTCAATAGCATCTTACGTATCGATTGCGCTCCCGCTTCAACCACCGTCATTTTTAAATTTGGGAACTGCTTTTTAAATTCCATGATGATTTGCGGGAAAAAATACGATCCCATCATGCCGGGAGTGCCAAGCCTTACCTCCCCTTTTACAACCCCTTTTAATTCATCCATCGCCAACTGAGCATCATCGATTTGGCGTAAGATACGCAGTGCATGGGTCAGTAATACTTCCCCTTCGTGCGTTAAGCTCACCTTGCGTTCATCACGCTTAAACAGAGTCACACCGAGCAACTGTTCAAACTTTTTAATTGAAATACTCAATGCTGGCTGAGCAATATGTAACTGTTGCGCAGCTTGAGTAAAACTGCCATTTTCCGCTACTGCGACAAAATGTTTTAGATGTCGGGTTTCCATTTACTATATTGATTCGATCTAGTTGTCATTGAGATAATATATTTTATTTATCTATCGACGACTGCTAATTTGATCACGTTGTAATTGATAAAGTGGTTATCATGATTTCTCTCCAAAGCAGCCAATATAAAAAAGTCACCTTTGCTCTCGCGTTTGGTTCTTTCCTCGTCTTTTCTAACTTATACCTATTTCAGCCGATGCTGCCTTATATGGCCCAGCATTTTTCGCTATCAGAAACCAAAACAAACTGGCTGTTTGCGGCATCAACGTTGGCACTGTCTGTAAGTCTCGTGCCTTGGGCAATCCGCTCTGAATCGGTTGGTCGCAAGCAAGTGATGCTTATTGGCTTATTTGCTATGCCATTAATCAGCGTCACTATGCTCATAACCCAAGAGTTTTGGTTATTAGTCGCTGCTCGGGCAGGAATGGGCATCGCGTTAGCCGCTTTTGCCTCTGTCGCTGTCGCTTATATGGTAGAAGAGTTGGAAGCAACTGCATTTAGCAAAGCGATTGGCAGTTATATCGCGGCAAACTCCCTTGGGGGAATATCGGGGCGGATACTTGGAGGGGTACTGACCGATTGGATCGGATGGCAAGACGCGGTAGTGGTCATGACATGCATTACCCTAATCGGCTCATTATTGGTGGCTTATCTACTACCAAAACAGCAGCATTTTGTCGCACAGAAAGGTCGCTTTCGCCAACACAACTTAGATATTATTCGCCACCTAAAAACGCCGAAACTCTGGGTTGCAATGCTTATTGGCGGCACTAACTTTGCTCTATTTGTTAATTTATATTCGGTCGCAGGTTTTCGCTTATCCGCACCACCTTATTCATTACCAGTCAGTTTAGCGTCATTGATTTTCCTGTGCTATTTAGGTGGAACCATCAGCTCCCGTTTAACCAGTATCTGGGTGAAACATTACACCCCGATTCAAGGCATGATATTAGGTTCTATGTGTAGCCTGATTGGTATGTGGCTTGGATTAGTGGAAACCATACCAACCATACTTCTAGGGTTGCTGCTCATTAGCTGCGGTGCTTTCTTTACTCATACCTTGGCGTATTCTTGGGTCAGCCGTCACGCAACTCAGGCAAAAGCAACGGCCACCGCACTCTATTTGGTTCATTACTATGTAGGGGGAAGTTTGGGCGGATTTTACCTGCTCAGTTGTTGGCAACACGGTGGTTGGGAATACGTTGTGGCCGGAGCCATGGTGATTTATGTGGTGATGTTTGCGTTATGCTGGAAGCTCAAGCGAATAGCAAGTCAGTCAACCGAGCAGCCATCGTTTATATCAATCCCCAAATAGCCTAGTAATGCAGGATTCAGAACGTCATTAATTGAGTTTGTGCTATGCTTGCAGCACTTTTATAACAAGCAATGACACATTATGAGCTCAACGACAAATATTCAGACCATCACAACACAAGTGAATCAATGGTTAGATGATGTAGTGATCGGTCTAAACTTATGCCCGTTTGCCGCTAAGCCCCAAAAAAACAAACAAATTAAGATTTTTGTTAGTCAAGCAACGCAAGAAGAAGCCTTACTTGAAGATATTCTCTCTCAATTTATGGAGCTTGATTCAACAAAACCAGCCACATTAGAAACAACCTTGCTCGTGGTTCCGAATATGTTGCAAGACTTTGTCGATTATAATTTTTTCATCGATTGGGTCGATGCCTTAATACGCCAACAGGAGTGGGAAGGCATTTATCAAGTTGCGACATTTCATCCAGACTACTGTTTTGCTGGCTCTGATCCACAAGATGACGAAAACCTCACCAATCGTTCACCATACCCAATCTTTCATTTGATTCGCGAAGAAAGTATGGAGAAAGTTTTGCGCCATTTCCCAAATCCAGAAGAAATTCCGGATAATAATATCGCCCGAGTGTCGGCATTGAACGTTGAACAGCGCAAACAATTATTCCCGTACCTATTTCGTGATAACACTGAATAAGTAGAACACACATAAATTCGTCATGGGATTTCACTATTGAAGATGCTACCCTACGCGCAGCATTTCTATGAGAGAACAACATGAGCAAATTAACTTCAGATATCCAAGCAAACCTAGAGCTTTTCATTAAAGAGTCACAAGAAAACGCTAAAGTTTGGGGTCTACGTAACGACGAAGGCTGGCTTTCATGCGAATCAACCGAATTCGAAGAAAGTGAAGTCATGCCTTTCTGGTCTACAAAAGAAGATGCAGAACAGCACAACGTTGAAGAGTGGGCTGATTTCGAAGTGCTAGAGATTCCACTCGACATCTTTGTTGAAGACTGGTTAATCACCCTAGCGGAAGATGGTGTGCTAATTGGTACTAACTGGAATGCTCAATTAGAAGGTAAAGAAGTCGAACCTTCAGAGCTTGCGAAACAGTACCTATAATCATCGCGCTTACACGAATTTTTACTATCCAAGACGCACATTCTGCGTCTTGTTTTATTTTTTATTGACCTATCGCGGATGATGATAAAGCAGGGCTTTGTTAGAATAAGCGATACTTTCTATTTTCGGACAATATCAATGCAACTCACTAAGTTAACGCAAGAAATCTTTGACCACCTTTACCGTGATATCACAGAGTTTCGCTCAACTTTCGATTTACCAGTATCTCAACCGGATACTCTTGATGAGCAGCAAGATGCCCTGCACTCTTCTTTGATCATTGAAGAGATGACTGAATTAGCTGAAGCACCAGATAAAACTGAACAAGCTGACGCTATTGTAGACAGTGTTTATGTGTTGATGGGCCGTTTAGTTCATCTTGGCCACAACCGTGTTGCTGACAACCTAGCGATTAGCTACCTCGTTGACATTCTATTAAACGTTGCTGTCAACCGCGGTATTGATTTCTTACCATGTTGGGATGAAGTGCACAGCTCCAATATGAGTAAAGTGTGCCGTAATGAAAGCGAATACGCAGAAACGGAAGCCTTCTATGCGAAACAAGGCATCAAACTGATGGCCGTTGAAAAAGGCAACTACATCATCGCTAAATGTGCAGAAGATTTCGTATCAGAAAGTAAAACAGTGAAAAAAGGCAAAGTGCTTAAATCTGTTTACTACCGTCCTGCCGACTTAGCACCACTAACTAAGTAATACGAACGAAATATCATAAAGGCTGCTTCAAGCAGCCTTTTTTATACCCACAATCAAATTCTTATATTGGACTGTCCAAATCATCTTGTATCCAATGATACACCGAGAGGAAAAACCAGTAGGTCTGTAACGCCACAATGCAATATATTGTCTATGCACAAATTTCAGGCAAAAAAATTACATGTAACTAAAAGTTAGATTAGAAAGTTAGGAAACCCTGTGTCTACAAGACTTACACGCCGATAATCTAACTTTTATCGAAATAATCTAACTTTTTGCTCATTTTTAATCATAAATAATGAATGTCGTTAATCATAAACTTAGATCAAATCAAAGCTAATGACATCTAAATTTTAAGGTCATGATAAAGGTAAGTAAATTCTATCATCACAGCCAGTGACCTATATCAGCCAGTGACCTATGCCCGGAAGTCGTTTCTGGACAAAAACGATTTAGGGAATTACGGAAAATTGTTTCTAGCTGATTAGTAGAAGTATCTTGAGACCTTAGTCTCTTGTTAAGTTGATATTCCACCCAACACCAACAAGCCATGAAGTAACGGACCAAAACTAAACAACGATGGTAACAAGTAGAGTTTAAAGCCATCGTTTACAAAAAATGTTTTGATAAATGATACTGCCACCAACCAAGCATACGTTATTGGATTTAAAGTTATGGATAGAGCACGACTCCATGTCCCCTTAGAAGTCATCCATATACCTAACGAGGCTGTTGGGTTAAAAAGTGATTTGATGTTCACAGTCCCAACAGGATGATCGATACCAGTTTGTTCTCTGATTTCATCTTTCGCTTTTTTCAATAACCGAAAATCTCGTGAAAGTGTGTTTTTATAACTTTGAAAAAAATCTCCTATTCCAAAAATGATTAAAATAAGAGCGCAAAAAATACCGATAGCAATTAGCAACCAAGGCAAGAGCTCTGGTCGATTAATAGAGCCTGAAAGTGAAGCTATCCCACGCCCTATAGTTCCCTCTTGTGGAGAAAAGGCTAGTGTTACAGTGGCTATATAAAGAAGTCCTGATGCATAAATACCCATTAGTAGCTTGCTATTTTGATTCACTATTTCCTCCATCAACGTCCTGTTATGTAGTTATCCACCGAAGGCTAACAACAACCAATTTGAAACCGTAGACTTCGCACTAGAGATAGCTGAAGCCCATGCTTCTGGGGAGGAAAACAGCCAAACAAGAATTGCAACAATAGCACCAGTGTAGAAGTTACCGAATACTCCACCTACGCCACCATGATGCCACGCTATAATTTTGCTATTTTTACTTTTATCAATAGAGTTTCTAGCGACATTAACCATTTCCTGAGACAGCTTCTTCTTGATTTTTTCTGCCTCTTCATCTGCATTCGCTTGGAACACTTTAGTCAATAATTCATCAGCAGCTTTTTCGTATTTCTTGAGTTCATGAGTCATCAACTTTAAACGCACAAACTCGTCGGCATCATTCCCCTCGCTTATCCATTTTCTCTTTTCGTCTTTATAGATGCAGTAAGCAATCATCCCAGTATAGTCATTCTGATGTTTTACCAATTTTTCATAAACTTGGTTGTACTGTTTACTCACCGAACAATTTCCCTTTATGTTTTAAGTTGTACTCGGTGACAGCCTTTTTTATAAGAGTATTATATTTTTTAGGTGTTACCTTACCAGTTATTGTTACTGCTATTTCAGAGGGAGATTCTCCTCTTTCCAGTCGCGCCTGCACCCTTTGAGCTCTGCTTTTTCCTTTGAAAAAATTAATCATATATCGCCTTAAACCAAATGTAGCCAGCCTATGGGACTGGAAACGCCACTTGTTGACAGTCCCTCTTGAAGGCGTTTGTTATGTGATTTTATCTGCCAAATAAATAGCTAAGCTCTTCTTCAGAGACGCTATGGACTTCAACCAAAGTTATTCCTTTATGCTGAATGGTGCATATTTTTATCGTTTTGCCATCTTGCCACTCTTCTTTAACATAAACACAAGTAGAATGTCGGCGGGCAGATGGATTGAATCGATTGTCACCATCCATTTGAGTTATTTTCCCATTCTTAAAAATAGTGATCAGTGTTTTGTCATCATCCTCTTTTCGATCAAATATTACTGTCGCAAACTGTTGACTTGAGTTAACTTCAAAATCGATTTGGTCGTATTCGAACTCTGCTAATAAAGAATCTCTCATTGATTACTCCTACTATAAAATATTACAAATCACATAACGACGTGCTCTGGGGCCGAAGCGCAACGTAGGTTTGTCCGTTGCAGCACCTTGTTAGCGTCGATTCTCAACTTCAGTGACAGGGTGTTCACCAAGATTATCTGGAAGCTCTTCGAGAAGCTCATTTGAATGATACTCCAACACTATTTCCCCTTTTGTTAGTCTTTCAGTCCAGTATCTACCTATTAGCTTTAACTGCGGCTTTTCCACTATTTTAAATACTGCTGTTCCATCATGCGGAATACTTCTTTCGCTCAAGCTTAATCTAGGCTTACTAGTATAAGAGTATGCGACGTTTTTGATTTGGCGATCTGGGTCAATTTGAAAACCTTCTGAGTAAGAAGAACTTTCCATTTCACTTGTACGCATAATGCAACTAATGTGGAAGAAAGACTGATTTATAGTGAGCATTACAGGTATCGGTGGAGGTTTTTCTCCTGTATCTGGATTTTTCCAGTCTGAGTGTATAAAGCCCAACCAGCTACCATTCAAGTTTGGGAAAGGAACCAGCCAACCTCTAAATAGTTTAAGCTTCCACCCCCATTTTACGAAAGCTGCAACTATTAAAAGATCAATACTCACGACTTTGGGGACAAGCCCGAAAAAATCTTTAACCTTGGATAGGTCTAACCCGCCAAAATATGCAAGAGAAAACCAAGCAACCGCAGAGATCCCGACCAGCAAATATAAATAGCTCTTAATCGTCACGTTGCGCATTATTTAAAACCAAAATAATTCCAAGCCGCTTTGGCAAACTCACGCCCATCCGCACGAGTCCATTTCTGACCTGAATGAAATAGGAAAAAGCACTCATTTACTTCGAGCCAGCGACCCTCATCTGGTTCATCGCCCTGAAGATTATCCCAAATATGAAAAAGCATACCTTTTAGACGCTCCGTCCATGTTGAGCGTGAAAACACCTCATTTGGACAGTTATATGCCAAACATTCCATGAAAAATGATGGTAACTCACGGAATGTTCCATCTGCTGCCATTGCGTTTTCAATTCGCTTTAGCAGTCGAGCTCCCTTTTTATAGGCATGTCCAGTTGCATTATTCTTGGCTGTTCCTTTTTCCATTTGCTGGACCGGATAGTTGACGATACTACTACCATCCTTTTTGAATATTTTAGTTCCATCCCTAGTTCCTTTATTCATATAATAGCGATAGCTGAAACAAGGAACTACATCAGCATCGACTCGTGAAGAGCTCGAGTTTATCTGTATCGCTGTCGAGCCCGACGAATCCACTTGTCCGGGAAACTTAGCCGTCATAGCCGAAATAAGTTCAGTTCTAAGCTTTGAAGGAGTCCAAACTCCTTCGTATGGCTGGCTTGGAGGATGATTACCTTTTTCTGACTCGTCCCAATATTGGACTTCAGTACATTCAACAGCTATATCCACATCGCTATCTGCACGCACATTTGTATTGTTAGCATAGGAGCCTTTTGCAAATATCTTCAACGAACAATTGTTGAACGGTGTATGCGAACTAATCGCTTCGCGAATCATCCGCTCGGTTCTATCTTGCTTGTCCTTTTCAGTATTACTAGAGGGACCAGTCCATCCAACTAGCTTATCTTCAAGACTCATTCTTCATCCTTTATAAACGCTAACCGTGTCTTTTCAGCAAACATTGTCTATATAATATTTTCATAAAATACAGACTCCATAGCAGCCACATACTGTTCTATTGGTCTTATTCTTCCTTGCACTCACAAATTGGAGAACATGTCTGTATAGTCGCAAATGTTCAACTAAGCTCATAATCTGCTATTAGGAAAAGTAGGTCAAGAAATGACAACAAGAAGTGATCAATAATCGGAGATTAAATGAATTTGGGGCAATACCAACTTAGAATACATCATGTAGCTCATATTCATTTATTCTGTTTATCTATCATCGTGCACCAAGTCACCAATCCGGAACATACCGAAATTTTCAGGTTTAAGAACTTGATGGTGTGGTGTTATGTATATATCGATGGAATTACCTCGATCTAGAACCAGACGTTTTATACCTGTAAATATCTTCTGCTTATTCTTATCGTTATGCTGGCTAACATGTAATGAAATTTTTTCACCTGCCTCAAAAGGAATATTGGAGAAAGAAAAGTTCAGTAGATCTTGGAAGTTTGTTTCTAATTTACCGTCAATGCCCTCACATTTAAAAAATACCTTGTAAGTTCCATCTCCCTCCTCAAAGGAGGTAACATCCGCAACCAAATCATCACAATACAATGAAGCAACGAGTTGAGTTTCTTTCGCATTTTTAAAATTCACTTGGAAGTGGTACATATGTCGAATACACATATCTTCGGTAACGAAATGCATATCCTTTAGCGCATCCACTCGAAACTCCACATGAGGAGTCTCAACAATTTTTTCTTTTGCCTTGGCCTCAAAAACCATAAAGTCTTTGCCATTATTAATTTCTAAGAAAAAATGCTGACAAATTGGGTAACCTGACTTCATTTTGGATAAGAAATCCTTTGAAATAAATAATAAGCCTTGAGCATTACCGTAGGCAAAGAAATCAAATGGGCAATCCAACAAAACATCGTAAATATCATCTTGAAGCAAATAGGCTGTTGAGTCTGAGTTTGGAAATGAAATGTATTCTGGAAATTCTAACCACAGCCCATTGATTTCATAGCGTTCATATTTTTTAAATTTTTCTGATTTTTCTTTAATAGCCTGAATGATGTTCTCTTTAAACTGGCTACGAGCTAAGATTCCTAACTTCTTCAGGAAGGTCGGAAAATCCTGATAATAGACATCAATTTTTTCGAATTCTATAACACGCTTACTAGCTTGAATCGCTGATTGATATCTTTTGAAACTATCCCCTTTACTACTTCTGAAAAAAGGAAATACTTCGGTATGTTCAATACTGAATCCTTCACCACCTATATCAGGCATCTCTCTGTTAACACAAATTCCTGCTCGAATTTTCTCAGGTATTATTTTCACAGGTTCAAGATCTTGTTCTACTGAGTAAAGTTTTGGAATAGAAATCAATTTTTCTAGTTCTGACATTAAACACACCATATATGCAACCTAGCAAACAATCAGCATACGCTTAACTAACCACTTAAAACATGAGTCAGATTCCAAAGAGGTACTCTATGAGAGACAAATTGAATACCGAAATTATAATGCTTTGGCTACATTAGCCTAAATATGACAAATCTCGAAGGCTAGGCTGTGTATGAGTAAATGCTCTGACATCGAAAGGGGCAAAGATGTGCTGGCAGTGTTTCCGCCGACACGTCCTTGGACAAAGACAAGTTGATTACATTTAGCTGTATTATGCTGAGATGGTTTTTCACATATTGTCCATATACTTATAGTTGCCCTCGGTTTTTTCTTGTAATCTGTTATGACACGGTAATCGGTAGTGGTGAACAGTAATCTATGAGTGAGAAGACCATAACCTCTGTTGCAGATATCATCAAACTGGCAAGGTCTGAAACAGCTCACAATCTAAAGCAATGGTGGTTCAGAGGACAGTCAGATGCTGAACATAAATTGCTTCCAGGGTTGTTCCGTCCAGTTAGTGGCAAGTTCTATGACGAGAACAAGCTCATTGATGAGTTTGTTCGAATGCACCCAGAAGCACGAGAAAAGCATGTTGATATTTTAGAATTGCTTACGTATGCGCAGCACTATGGCTTGCCGACAAGACTTCTAGATTGGACCGAAAACGCTTTGGTAGCTCTATACTTTGCATGCAATGGTGAAAAGGATAAAGATGGTAGAGTTTTCTTTTTACCTAACTATATTGAAGAGTTAGATTTTTTTGACTACTACAACTTCGGATTCGGTAAGCGTTTTACTGAAAGTTTAATCGAATACAATGATCCTGATGACTTCAGCCATTTCTTACAATCGCTGATAAACGGTATAGAAGATCGTGTCAAAGAGTTAGTTCTTAAGCAAATTTATATTGGTGGTAAGTCTTTGTTCCAATATGTTACAGGAGAGCCTCATACCAACTATAGTGTGTTCCCTAAAGCAGTTGATCTTCATTATGATTGTCCAGACAGGCCAAACACCATTATTCATGCAGGATTCATGTATACACCTAAAAGGATAAATCGAAGACTTATTACGCAACAAGGCTGTTTTACGTGCCATACGGGAAAGTTTATGTATGGACAATCATATGTAAATACAAATGATTTTTTTGATCATCATTCTAGGTCTTTCATTGTTCCGAAAGAATATAAGCAGACAATTATGCAGGAGTTGAAGTACTGCGGTATATATGAAGCAACACTCTTTCCAGAGCTTGATTATCAGACAAAATATATAAAGAGTATTAGCCTAGGTTGAAATACTTGTGATGACCTCTAACTCTTCTCCATTTGCGGCTTCACGTATCACTTCGCTGAATAGGTCAACCTGCCGTAAGCAATGATACTCAGGTCTTAACCTTGTGCGTTCCCATTAAAATTATTTGGGGAAAAGTCCGTGAGTACTAAGCCGTTTTCTGTAAGGCGTAACTAATAATGGGGCAAAAGTGCGTTTGTGAGAAAGAGCATTAAATTTTGGGGACGAAATGAATTAGAGAGATTATCAACAACCGGTAAGAACGTTTAGATACAGAGAAATGGATAAATTAGAAGATGGAATCCAGAACGACTCTATTAAGAATTTTACAGTTGTAAGTTAGAGATGCCGCTGCCATCTCAATGCCACCTTTTGTTCCTTACGAACTGACTGTGACCAAGTGCTGCGCGGACCCACATACAAAGTATGCCTCATATTTAAAGACCAAGGGGCGTATGCTTGGTCTGATGTAATGATAGATAGTATTGAGTTCATGGGCAACCGTTAAAGTCTCTGTCTGAGCTCTTTGGATTATGAAGAGTTTTAGCCTTCTTTTTCAGTGGTAGTTTATTGCTCAACATCATAAAAATAGGCGTACTGAAAGTTTGAAAGTACGTACTGAAAGTATGATTCATCTCTTTTTTTGAGCACTCGGAATTTCCATAACAAATTGATTTTAAATAACAAATTGATTTTAAATAACAAATGTAAATACTGGTGGTTCTCAAATTACGTGAATTCAAGATGACAAAGGATGACCCAAAAATCAATCTAATATATTGATTATTATAATAAAAATAGCATTTCCCCTATTGCTGTATTCATACTTTCAATAAATGCGTAGTGAATGTATGTTTTTAATCCTACCTATTGATTTTAATGAAATTTCCTCAATAAAACTTACTGCTCTTTTTCATTTTTCTCGAAAGTTTTAAGTTTTTAAGCTATAAAACTCTATAGTTTAACTTTTTTCATGAATCATGAAAGATGTGTGAGGCGTGTATTTACGATGAAACAACTCCATAACGAACCCAATCTTATTGGCTTACCGTCAGAATTCAACGCTGTCTATACGGATGGGAAAATGGGTGGTAGGCCGCAGCTAAAAATGACAATTAATGGTCAACCGATAACGTTTAATATTTTCCATGCTCATATACATCGTAAAGAAAGTATTGAAAGCTATTTGAAACGACGACCAAAAGCTAACGACATACTTTTTTGCAATCATCTCAGTGATTATCTTAGGCAGCTATGCCATGACTCAAACATCAACTATGCCGATGACTCCGGAAACGTAAGAGTAATGACTGGTGACATATGCATATTCATTGGCAATAGACCTCCGATAAAACAAGATAAATCTCACCAGTTTATGACTATCGGTATCATGAAGTGTTTATTTGCTCTTTTCGCTGAAAAGGACCTTATCAATGAGACCTATGCGAATATTGCATCTAAAGCTGACATTTCGGTTGGTATGGTTACAAAGGCAATGAAGTACCTTATTGAAAACAACCATATAGTAAAGAATAAACGCCAAAGAAGGTTTTTACATGAACCTGAGTTGCGTTATGAATGGTTGAAAAATTATGGTCACATTTTAGCTCGCCATCATCAGGTGACGACTTATCCTCCTGTTGACAATTGGGAAGATATCTTATTGCAGCCAGGAGATGTTTGGGGTGGAGAAGTGGCCGCAACTCAGCTTACAAAATATAACCACCCTCACGAGATACTATTGTTTAGCCGACATCAACCGGTCAAGTACTCTATCGGACATAAAGAGTTACCACCTCTTAAAGTAATAAAGCCATTTTGGGGCGAGTCTTTAAAAATTGGTCAACCTGCGTTGGCATTACTAACTATGGCTGAGTTGCTACTATCTAAGGATGCGCGCAATAGAGAAGTGGCTTATCTTATCAATGATAAATACGGAGAGTTCAACACATTACCTTTGTGAACTTTGTTATGTTAGGAAGTTCAAAACTGACTTTCATAAACATAGGAATAGCAAAAATAGAATCATACTGGCAAATTGGTGGATGGGAGGTTTTATGACCGAGAAACAACTCAGAGCTATCTTGTACCGTGCCGCTCGTAACCGACGAAACGGTTTGCATCTTAAAAGTGACGATCACCTTGAGCGTAGTGTTAAGGAATCACGGCAGTGGCGAGAATCCATTGAATTGAAATCATCTAGAACCTAAACCAAATAAATTTAAGCACTACTGATTAATCTTACACTATAAGCAGGGATAAAATGCATGACTGACCCATACTTAAACTTACTGCCGACATTAGAAGAATTCGAACTGCCAGACGTTCCCTGGAAAGTTGTCGACCCATCATCGTTACCGAAAGCTACTCTTTCAGCATTCGATTCATTTATGAGCGGATCTAGCGTTCCTCATAGAGTATTCGTTTATAGTCATGACTACTCGCGTTTCTGTATGCTCGTTCGCCGAGGGGATATAACGTTATCTTAGGGAGCGTGTTAATTCATGCATTATCTGGCAGCTTACGCAAACTATCATGGTTTGGCCGAACGGTTGGGCTGAATTAGTACAAATCAGAGATGGACAAAAGTGACTTAGAGCTGGTGCTTTAAGTCACTCATTTCGCATAAGCTAGATTTTGATTAAACGAAATATAAAACGTTGTTGCTCAAGAGCACAATGTCTCTGCTCTTTTACACCTTGTTAAGACTAACATGGAGCAATGAGGACACCACACAGGCTGCTTATCTAACCCCCAAAGCAAATCTGGAACCGTTATTTTTCTTCAACTGAAAATTCGAACACTTTCTGGTCGTAATTGCTAAAGCTGTTTTCAGATGTAAGTAGAATGGCTTTACATAAGTAACGACTTTGCTTCTCATCTTCATTTGACTTATGCCATTCCTCAATTCTATCCTTGCTTACTGCGGTATAAGACCCACATAAAGAACGAATGCCCACAGGATGAATAGGTTGCCAATAATTGTACCAGAACGATGAAAAACCGACTTTAGAACCATCGACAGAGTAAACAAACAAACCATCGGAAGATGAACCGACAATCTTTTTTCCATCAATAGTACATTTGGGAATGTATAACCCTCGTGATTCGAGATCGGAGTGCCAGTGCCCATACCTCATAAATGGATACGAAGTACCGGCCATTGTAAGAGCTTCTGGCATCTTACTATCGCCAAATTCATAAAACAGCTTCCTATCCAAAAGATTACCAACGGCTAAACAACCAGAACGCTCTTCTATCTGTATATCAGGCGTAAAATCAATTCCAGTGCTCATCTTTACAACTGTCAGATCAATCCAGTTATTGCAATCAAGTTGTATAGGCAATGAAAGTGCTAAAAGGTCATTACTGTCATCTGTTTGTGTAAAGTTGGATAATCCTTCTTTAACATAATTGATTAAATTAGCTTCATTCGGGGAATTATGACTATTCCAAACCGGTAACCATTTAGGTTTTTGAGGGCGAAACTCCATATACGCTGGTTCGATAGGCAGCGTTAGCACTGATAAATGATCAGCATAAGAATCAGGCATACCGTAAAATTGCTTTGCGACTTCTATTGTTCTCAGATATGCAGAACGACCACGATGGCTTGCTTGCGTATAAAATTGCCCGGTAGCTCTTTGTCTATCACTACCTAAAAAGTAATCAATAGCTGTTCCCGAAGAAGGCTGATATTCGAATGTAGTGTTCCATTCTGATTGGTAATGACAGGTAAAGGGTAAACCGGTTCTTCGCTCTTCTTTTTTCAACCATGAATTGTACAGGAGAGGTACATGACTTCCCTGGTAATATTCAAATCGATTGTTTCCATTATCTAGACTAACAAAAGGATAAAATGGATAAGAATATTTCCCGAAATCCTCTGGAGTTGATATTAATTTCGAGAGCATTAGATCAGACAATGTGGACCTTGCTTTGATATATTGGCCCAGATCATTTGGGCAAACATACCCCTTAGACTTTGCAATGAAAAATACACATAACACTTCTATGCACTCAGATTCGAGCTTTCTATTTGCTAAGTCTTCCTTCAACAACTCCTCAACTCTTGGGTGCTGTGCTATTAAAAGCAGTGAAAGCTGGTCTAGTGCCCAAAGCTTAATAGAAGGTACCGGGAGCTTCAGCCTTGAAACTAAAAGTTTAACCAATGCTTCTTCGAGGGAGTCATCCTGACGCCAATCCCAGGCAGGCGCAGTAAGTTTAAGGTTACGAACGTCATCTTCCAGCTTTTCAACCATCGCTAAAGTAAGTGCAAGCGCTTCATCTTTCCTACCACTATGAGAAAGTAAAAAGACTAACTTGTCGTTAGGAATAATTAAGCTGCCAAGATTATCCTTCCAGCTATCTAACTGTGATGTTGTTAGCTTTATGAACTCATCAATCCTTTTAGGGTATTGCTCTGCAACGACTTTAAGCCGACCAATACTATTCTCAGCTCGCTCGTACCAATCAGACCAACCGCCCATTGCCTTGTGAGCTGCAACCAAAAGCCCAAAGGCTTTTGCTTTGCCCTCTAACTTTTTGACACTGAAAAAAAGGAGATCTAACAAGTATCGTTTGTCACTAAAACGATCAGCAAATGTCGATGCTTGTGGCATTAAGTGCTGTAGTAACTCAGTCTCTTTACCCTGATCGCACCAATATTTGTACCAAGTCTTCCAAAATTCACTTGTACTGTATTTATCTTTGAGAGCAGCAGTCAGCTCTTCAAACTTGTCAGGCGGATAATCTGATGGCTGCAACGAAATTTTTTTATCTAGTATATCAGTCGATGAACGCTTATCTTCAGCCATGTCTTGAACTTTAATACCAAGCAAGTTCTCTATTTCATCACTGATATGAATGGCCTGTGAATTTTCTTGCTCAATTTTTTGTCTAAGAATTTGGTAACAGCTTGAGTGCAAACCTGTCAGATATAAATGTTTAGTTATAGGCGAAGACAAGTCACACCTTTCAAGCAATCTTCGAATTGTCTCATCAGCATAGTACCATTCGCCATCACTGAGCTCCTGCTCATAAATGGAAGCCGCTGTTTGAGGGTTTAATCTTGCCAATAACGAAGATATAGAGTGCTTGGAGTGCCTAGTTTCATCCCCGTCTGTAAACTTGGATATATTGAAAACTATAGGTGATATTCGCTCTAGTATTTCCATAGCAGAATCAGGATCAGATAGGTATTCCACAGCTGTCAATACATCAAATATGGTGGGATCTTTGTGATGACCATAACCGAGCACAAAATCCCATGTTTTCCTCAAACACCTTTTAAAAAAGACTAGATTATCGTGTTGGAATGCTATTTGAGTAAGTTCTAGGTAAGCATTAGAGTTCTCAATTGTTTCTTCTAGCTCATTTAACTGCCGTTTATCTTCAAGCTCAATAAGCAGTTCCACTGCATCATCATCTAATAGCTTGAGACCTACCTCTTTATACCATAGCCTTAGCCATTCAACTCTGAAGATGCCAGAGTCAACAGTGTTCTCAAGTTCATCACGCGTGATTTCTAACTTGGTTGTTATCAGGTGACAATCGGCAGCAATTTCAATCCAATCGCGCTTTAAATTTATATCAGCTCGTCGTGTATCCCATTGGACCTCATCCAATATTGGTTCCGAAGGAAACAGTGCACAAACTACATCAAAGTTTAATGTATTTCCTGCTAAAAGCTCAATTGCGATCCAATCTGTAAGCTCATTGAGCAAATCGTAATGGGCTGACACATCTGCTTGATCTGACGTTGCAGTGACTGGCAACCAAGAAAAGTCGCCTTCCGCATTTAACCTAGTACAAAGTGAAGCAAAGAACCAACTATGGTAACTACCGGTCTTTTCCACCTTGAAGGCTGTTGCCGACTGACCATCAAAAAGGTGAGCCTCAACAGTCGCAACACTTTTCTTAGAGAATATATCTAAAAACTGAGATAACTTCTGTGAGGAAAAAGCGCTATATTGTGGTCTACGGGCAATATCTGCACCCTCTATAATGCTTAATCTAATTGCATCGAGTTCGATTTGACCTTTATGATTCGAATTACTGGGTAAATGCTGCCAAGCCCTGAAGAGTAGACCCAGCTCTTTTTTTGTACGGCATGCACGTCTAAAACTAGCCACATATCCATCGGGCCAATTAGAGAAGTTTCCTCCTTCAAAAATCGCATCGTAGTTAAGGCTGTCAGTTAATACTCCTGCTTTTATCAATACAGCAGCTTCAGCTTCGTTATCTTGAGAGTGTCGTGAAGACAAAAGTTTGGTTTTAGACCGATATCGTTCAATAGCCTTCTGCGATAATAACTGTGCTTGTTCAATTGATCCTCTATACCATAACGCAATTGCCAATATCGATAATTTGGTTGGTGAATACTCGTTTTGTCCAGAGATTATTTCATTCAGAGACGGCTGGTCAGCGATAATTAGAGAGTGCGTTTCTAGGTTAGTGGAATCCCATGTCTGGAACTCAGGACCGTTGATCAGCCTGATTTTTAGTGCTCTATGCCGATATGCCTCTGCATACTCAAGATCCTGAAATGCATAAGTTTCTGCCTCAGATAGCAGTCGAATGCATGATCTCACAGGCATTCCAATAATAAGCTTATCAAGTACCCAGTCTCGAGTAACACCCTGTCGTAACTCCGAAGAGTCGCCCCCCCGAGCCAAACTCGACCAGAGCCAATTATCTTTGAGATGTATTGGGGCGCTCAAACTCAACCATTCGCAGACACATGGCAGTAATGCATTTATTCGCTCCTGGTGTTCCTCCTGATTTCGCACAAATACCACTAGACTTTCATGGAAAGGCCTTACGCCGCAAACTCCTTCTGACAGCATGTGTGCAACTGCATCTACACTCGGTGCATATTCGTGATTATCTTTTACAACAGTACCAATTGCCTGTCTCGGCCACGCAAACTGAAAACCACTGCACAGGTGAAGGGCATCCTTTTGTCTATAATTGAGGTTACGCCAAAGCTCGGAATAGTAAGTAGTAATATTGCCATCGGAGCATGGAGGAAGCTTCTCAATTTGCCAAGAAGAAAGTGCTAATCCATGATGAGACAGATACTCAGATGAGTAGATCACATGCAGAGGATAGCCATTTGTAGCTTCTAATAACGCGCCGGCACTTTTCTGAATTTCTTCATCCACATGATCCTCATGACAGTTTAAGAATAATCGACCAGATTCAATATGAAGTTTTAAATACTCGTATATCGAATTTCCAGACATTTCAGGCAACCAGTGCCACTCATTCTTAGGTGAATGAGTAAGCAATGTGTGAGGGAGTAATTCATCGTCAACTGGTTGCGTTCCAACAAGTACCACTAAGTTTTCTGTTGTAGGTAGCAATTGCCTGAAGGTTTCGTCCAATGGCTTTTTGTTGTGGGCATTGTCTCGCCACACATGATCCAACCCATCAATTAATACTAAAAAGGGTTTCCCCTTGTCTTTGTAATAATTTGCGCAGGTTACCAGCGCATCACGCAGGTTTTCAGGATGGGATGTACTTGCATTTGCTTCTTTATGAAAGCTATTGACTTGATGTAGCAGGGATTCAGCAACGATTCTTGGACTTAGCCTATCTTCAGTTGTATCTCCCAACGATAAGAAATAGTGGTGACGTAATAGCGGAATTTCCTGATCTTCCAATTCTTGACACAGAAACGATAGATACGTACTTTTTCCAACACCAGGCTTGCCCGTTAACGTAATGACTTCGCCTTTTGAACGGCTAATTCGAGCAAGTAGATCATTGTGAAAATCTGAATCAGGGAGGCAATAATCCTCAGGTACAGAGAATATTTCAGGTATGAGCTCCGGTCTTTTTGGCGATAAAACTTCTCTAACATGATGAAGATAAATCCAACCATTTTCTGGAGGATTATTCTGAAACATTGCCCATTCACGTGCTCTTGCGACAAGCCGCTCAACGCCTGTATCGTCGGAAAACTTCAAAAGTTCGGCTCGAACACTACGCTTTATCGTAAGGTAGTCTCCTTCACTATGTTGGACAGTCAACTTCGAAAAAAGAAATATAGCGGCTTCGTGGCTTCCTAATTGTCGGATAATCTCTTGTTGTGAGTCATCATCAACCTGATTAAAGTCTATTTTAGAACCACGCAGGCAGGACTCCATAGATCTGTCCGGCCGCTTGTTGGTCAATAGAACAACATCCCCAAGCTTTTCAGCAGGCACAGCATTAATGGCATTGTAGAGCTTTTTAAGAATGGAACGAGATCTAGCTGTTTTACCTGAGATTTTTAACAACCAATCCCACGTAAGGCAGTTTTCATCCTTCTCAGGAGAAGGGGTAAATTTAACTTGCCAAAAATCTTTAATGCCATTTGGTCGTTCACAAACAACATCATCTATGCCTTCAGGTGTTTCATTGCTATCTGTGTCGGCTTCAAATGCCACCCTGGCATACTGAGTAGGGCTATGAAGCCATTCTGCAAGCAGTTTAACTCCCTGCAGCGTTTGATAATCATATCCCGTATAGATAATCGCAGAATTTTTAACTTTCATGTAAAGTGGTACTGCTCATTAATTTTCATTATGTTCAGTAGTCTGCCATCTCATAACAGCTTTCCCAATATTAAATTTCCGCGAATAATGAATTTTTGGTTAGAGTGTTAACACACACACTTTGTCGTAGAAATAGCTAAGTTAATTACGAGCAAGACCGTTATAATCCCCCCCCCCCACCATAGGAAAGGCTTCAAACATCCCGCAAACTAAAGCTCTTACTAGACCTGTGTTATTTATACACACCCCCTCATTTAACATTAGAAAAATTGTCGAAAACCCTTAAGGTGAGGCTAATCATGTGCGCTTTCCAAAACAAAGAAAGGGGCAGAACTGAGTCTAGCTGACTTAATCATCTGTCAGCTTTGCTTTTAATTTTACGCCTTGATGTTCTTCACATTAGTAGACTGTTTCCTTGTTGATGTTTTGTAGCGGTGCAACTCCCACGTTAACTGAGCCACGGACGTTGCCATGACTCTCAATTCATTTCTAAATTGGTCATTCTCGGCTCTCAAACGCTTATTTGACTCTTCCAAGTCATCATATCTCGCCTTATCAACCTGCTTTTTCTTCTTTGGTTCCCCCTTTTTCGCTACTGCGGGGTTCGGGTGGTAGCGAACCTTTTCAGCCTGAACCATTTCCAAGATAGTAAGGTGATTTTTACATGACCCGTTTGCTACACCAGCTCTTTTTTCGACTGCATAGGGGCTAACCTTCTTGCCTTCTTTTTTCAGTGCTTCAAAGGCATTGAGTAACTTGGTTTTTACGTTTGCCATTACAAAGCTCCTAATTCAAATCTTACAAACTCGATGTTGTGGTCACGCATGACCTTCTCGGCGGCACGGATGTCTGTCAGTTCACGAGAAAGCGTGTTCTGATTGTAAAAACCCATGTCTTTCATTTGCTGTAATCTTCCTGCAATTCGTCCGTGACGCTCTTGCCAACGCTGCGCCTCTTCCTGGTTAATGTTTAAGTTCTCACAGTCACGACCAACACAACTTGATGGCTCAAACAAGTGCTCCATTTTGCATTTAAAACCAGCAAAACACCGACCATAACCTGTCGATTTATTCGCCCCTTTTGTTTCCTTGGCAAGCCCTTCAAATTGTTCTTCAGTCATTGCGCGAGGATCACCCTCAAACGTTTTCATAAACCCACCTGATTGCTCTTCAGGGTGGTCTATCATATCGCGCAGATACGTTTTGTGGCTTTCCATTTCAGCCTCTTCCACCGCTTTTTTAACGCTGCCAGGGTTCTCTATTCCTAGCAGGGTTAAGACCTCAGCATGACTGGCATAAATCGCGGTCATTGATAGGCTGATGTGCTTGAACTGATGCTTCAAAGCAGCCAGCGACACCAAGCCATTCCCGACCACAAAATGAGCAAAGGTACGTCTTAATGAGTGAGTGGAAAAGTGCCAATACAATGTACCATCTTCCCGCTCTTTAATAGGGTTATATCGAGCGGGTACGACAGGGTTAAGCAAGCCATATACCTCATCCATTTCATCGGGGTCATAGGTGATATCAAGTTGCTTTGAGTAGTCAGTAAAACAGCTTCCAAGGTTTGATGTATTTAGCACCATATCGCTCAACTGACTATTGATGTTCTCGCCGCTGCCACTGTTACCATCGAATCGAAATCGTGGTGAGCAGTGAATGCTGCCTTTATCGGAGCGATAATCGTCATTTAATGCAGTTAAGACCTCTAGTGCCTTTTTACAGATAGGGCCGCACGCCCATGCATCTTCCCTTGGTAGTTTCTCCAACTTACGAGTCCAAGAACGCAGTGTACATAGCTTGATACCGTCAAGGTCAACTTCTTTGTACGAGGTCGAGTCTATTTGGGTTAACTCACTAATTCGCATGCCCGTAAAGGCGGAAAGCGTCATAAAACAAGCGCCTTCTATCGCCCAAAACTCATCACAGGCTTGGCGCTCTGAAATCCCATACTTTTTGGCATATGCTTCTACATCGGCAAGATCTTTCAGTTTTTTATGGGCAGCCGTGACATCTTCTATCAAGCGTCCCATCAGTTGCTCATAAATAACTGGGATTACCGTCGGGTAATGCCCTTCGCCAGCAGTTGAATACTGCTTGGCGATTTGGTTGAGGCTTTTTCCTTCCGGAATACCCAGTGAAAAGTGGCGCTGCTCTGGAAAGTGTTTGTTGAGTTGTGTAAGGGTGCTCAGTGCCGTTAATTTTCTTGATACAGTGCTTTCACTGTGCTTTTTCTGTTCATGGAGCAGTTGACTAAAAACCAACTCATTACTGAGTAGAGAGAAGGAGTCGACTGAAGTGCCTTTATATATTCTCAGGGCAGAGTTTGAGCGCCTTGCTATGAGCTGACACTGGCTAAATTTGCGAAACGTGTTCCCGTCCATGTGCAGCAGGCTCCCCTTTGCTCCCCAAATCAAAAAATAGATCCGCTGCTTAAGTTCGGTAAGAAGCTTGGGGTTGTGCTCTCTGGGGTTAAAATTAATTTGGTAATTCGATTTTTTTTCGTTAGTGAGATTAAAAAATGCATTGAAATCCCACACATCATCACCGAAATAGGAGACGGGATTGCCTTCCTTATCCACGCTCACCACGGTACCGTCATTAGGCATGGGAAACGGATTCGACGTTAGCGGTAGAGAATACTTTTCAAACTTTTCGAAATCATGGCTGACGCTGTACATAGCTTATCCCCTGAATATGTCCATAACTGAATTTTCATCCCACAACGGGTGACATTCGCGTTCTAGTTGCTTCATGGCGGCTTTTAGGTGAGCCTTCTTGAAACGTGCCTTGAGCTTATTTAGATTGACTTTCACTTCGCCAAAGTTTGCGATGAAGTGCTCGACATTTTGATGCACTACCATGGCTTCATTCAGTCGCTGCTCAAAGGACAGTAGACGCCATATGTCGTGCGGGTTATCCACGACACCAAAATTCGGACAGCTAAAGCATTTCACGACAAAGCCGCAGCCTAATTGGGATTTTTCTTCATCAGAAAGGACACCACTTCTGTCTACGGTTTTTTGAAATTCTTTTTTCTGAGGAGTGTCGGCTCCTTTACAAAAACCACCGTTCTGGTTCTCAACCACACGATGCTCAGTATCGGCTTCTTTTAAGGCTTTCCATTCCTCATGTGAAACCACCTCACCAATCGCTTCTTTGGCTTGTGCCACCGCGACAACCGTTCCGCCATTGGGGTTTTCACCTAAGTTGTGCAAAGCCGTTAAGCCAAGTGCCAATTGGTTTCTGGCATCACCTTCAGAGACTTTGCCGTACTTGGCGTTATCATAAGTCTCAGATGCATTACGGGTGCTTTGTGCTGCCTTACTTCGTCCTAGTTTTTGCTCTGCGTACTGCTTAATCGAAGACTTAAGTAAGTTGCAGTTCAAACGAAAATCAGGGTTCTTTTCTATTAAAGCTTGAATACCTTTGGAGTGTTTAACCAGATAGTCCTGAGCATAATTTAGGAGACTATCTCCACTTGGAGCACTACCGTTCATCTTCAGGAAGAGGTAATGCTTATCTGAACCCAAAAAAGTAGAATGCGCCTTAGATAACGCAAGGTGTGATTCAAAAAAGCTCTTACAGGATGCTCTTGGAGTAAATGAGCGAAGTTCAACCGTATTTCCGCGAGTCTTAAACCCTTCAATGCTGATGCGACCAGCTCCTGACTTCTGGCACACCCATTCATCTTCCAGAAACATACTCAAGGTTTCAGTTCGACCTGTACCGAGATAGTAGATGGTCAGAAACACCGCATTACTGACCAACCTGTCAAACGCTAACTTTCTTTGGTATTCAGATAGTGACTTGTCCTGATAACGTTCTAACAGTGCTCTGCGGTCAGCGAGTAAGGCGAAGGCGATTGAGCGCAACTGCTTAGGGGGGTAGTTGTCAGAACCTAAAGACGCTGAACTCGTATCAAGGTTTCGTGCGGTTTTAGGGATTGTTCCGAGACCAAACTTTTTGCAGATTGAATTGAGATTTGAACCCAGCCAGCCAAGAGTTTTTGCACTGATAGGCTTGCCGTGAAGCCCTTTCCCTGTACTTGCCATTGATAGGTAGGTCGCATGGATGTACTGAGTACATGTTTCTGGTGAAAACTGAACTTTGGCTTTTCGTTTTCCGCTTTGGGCATTGAATGCATGACGAATGATTTGTCGGATAGTACTAAAGTATCTTGCCTTTGATGATTCACGCCACCCTGACTGCTGGAACTTGGAAATCAGCAGACGAATATGCTCATCAGTGGCATACGCCTTTAGCTCTGCAAAGTCACACATTGAGTTGCAACCACTACCGTCCTTCCAAGTATATTTCCACTTAGTAATTGCCGTTAGTATATTATCAGTGACCATCTCCGTGGTCGGTGTAGAGCGATAAGCACGAGCGTTTTCTTTGTATTCCGTATCAATTACATCGGTCACGATAGCGTTTCATCCTCTAGCAAGTTCATGGTTATCTCAGGGATTTGGTTCTTTTCAGGATTGCCCTCGTAATGCTTGAGGTACAGCATGGTTGTTTCTAAATCTTTATGACCCATTTCATCCTTTAGCATTTTCAATGCTTGCATCATCGACAACTCTTTAATTTGAGCCAACGATTCAAGCTTATAAGCGCCAAACGTTGCCCTGCAATCATGCTCTTTATGCTTAAAGTGGGGGTTACTGTTTTCTTGTATCGCAGCGCGTAACTTAGCCCATAATGAGTTGAGACTCTTAGTGGTGAACGGGTCTCCATCCTTATTGATAAAAGCGGGAGGGGTCATATCGCCCGTATTCATGAAATACAACTGCTGCCGATTTTTATATCGCTCACTTTGATGGTATTCATTAATTGACTCCATCAACCAAATGGGCATGGATACTTGTCGGTTGATGTCATACTTGGTTTTGCAGTCGTGGTCAGGCCCAATCCAGATACCCGTTAGAGTCTTTCCTTTAAACCCTTTGGGAATAGCAAAATGCTTGGGTTTCATGTCGGTAATCTCGATTGCTCGAAGCCCCACAGAAAGCGCCACACTAATCATCAAGCGAAACTCTTTGGATAACCCATTGCACCGCCAATTGTCCCTTACATGTTGTAAGTCAAAGTCATTCAATGGCTGTAAATTGGTTTCTCTGGTTGCGCTTCGGATTGAGCAGTCCGTGAGAGTCTGTCCATACTTGGTAGTACCCGTCACTTCAAACGGCAATTGAGAAATGTATCCATGACGGTAGCAAAACAGGTAGAAGCGCCTTGTAATCGAAAGGGCTGAGACGGCTGTACTGCGGCTCAAGTTACCTTTTTCTATTTCTCCTTCCAAATAGGCTCGATACAGAAAAATCGGGTAGCGCTGGAGGCGTTCTTCATGGTCATCCCATTTTAGGTGATTGGCATCAAGATAACGAAAATACCTCAACAGATGAAAGCAGGTAGGTTTTACATCCTTTGCTCCCTCTACGATGCGTCGACTTAGAATATAGGCATTTGGCTCAAATACTGGTTTACCTTCACTGGTAAACAACATGAGAACGCCCTTGAATGACATCGGCTTATCAACGGTAAACAACTCCTGAGAGTCCTCAAATGACACGGTTTTTTCAGCATTAAGGTAATTGTCGAACTCGTTAGTTATCTCAACGTCACCAATATCAATATATTCGTTTGTTTCTACTAGGTGGTAGAAGTGCTCCATACTGAACCTTGATTGAATCTAAATCTAATTATTAGTATATGTTGCAATCTAATTTCATCAAGATAATAAGTTAATTGATGTTAATCTAACTATAACTATTGGAGTTTTTAGCCGAATGTAAAAAAAGGCCACCTTGGGAGACAAAGTGGCTAAGGAGACTATAAAAAGCCTAACAAGAACGAGAATGTATCGTTCTTATTAATGCCAATTGCGTGCCAACTTTAAAATTAATCATAAGTCATTGATTTATATAGAAGCAACAAAATAACACCTCTAGCGACGTTCAACGACTGATCCACATTTGTGCTCAATGCACCAAAATCATTCGAACAAGAGTAGAGATTTCCCATCAAAATCAACACTCTTCACTCGAGTTTGAAACACTCGTGCTAAATTTTCCTCCGTTAACACATCGCTGGGGGTACCGCTTTCCTGTAATACGCCTTGTTTGAGTAAAAGCACGCGGTCAGCATGACGCAATGTTCTATTCAAATCATGCGTTGCTACGATGATACTGAGCCCCTTCTGTTTCATATAATCGATTAATTTGTAGAGCATCGCTTCTTGAGCGATATCTAACGGTGCTGATGGTTCATCTAAAAGCAATAACCTTGCTTTGTCATTAAGGCGCGGCCAGACTTGCAAACAACTTCCGACCAATCGGACTCGTTGCCACTCTCCCCCAGAAAGTTCATGAATAGAGCGATGCAATTTATCGCTAATACTCATTAAATCCGCTAATTCTTGCACCGCTGCCGCGACGTTTACGTCATGTACTGAAACGCTATGAGGTATAGAAAGCGCTAAATACTGAAAGAGATCTAAGTTAAAGGCTGGACGCTGACTTTGAGCCAAAAAAGCCCGATATAATGCGAGCTCGGTTAAGGGCAATTGCTCGGTTGGGATACCATCAATCACGACTTCGCCTTGATAGCTAATCATCCCAGCAATGGCATTGAGTAGCGTACTTTTACCACTACCGTTGGGACCTACAACATGCAGGACTTCCCCCGGCTGACAAGTAAATGACAAAGGTAAAAGCCGCTCACTGACATGGATATGATTAACGTGAATCATGATTTTTTACCAACATCCAAATAAAGATAGGTGCGCCTAGCGTTGTTGTAACCACTCCAAGTGGTAATTCCGCTGATTTCAAAGCCAAACGGGCAACAAGATCGGCACTCGTCAATAATAGAGCACCACCCAAAGCTGAGAGGGGCATTAACATTTTATTTTCACTGCCTAACATTAGACGCAGTACGTGAGGGACAACTAACCCTACAAAGCCAATAACACCACCTAGCGCTACCGCACTACCGACTAACACAGACACCGCTAAGATAAGTTGCCAGCGTAACGTTTCAATATTAACGCCCAATTGACGAGCAAAGCTTTCGCCGAGCATTAATTTATCTAAACGATCGCCTTGGCACATTAACCAACCTATCACGGGAATAGTAATAATGCTGAGTGTATGTTGCGGCCAAGTCACCCCACCAACACTGCCCATTAGCCAATACATAAGTTGACGTAAGCTCATGTCATTACTGAAATAAAATGCCCATGTCACTACTGCGCCAGACAAGATACCGAGCGCCACCCCGACCAACAATAAGCGAGAGGTGGTTAATCTCATCGCTCGAGCCATAAAGACCAACAACGCAGTAAAAACGAGTGCTCCAGCCATACACGAAAGCATAAACACGGTGGGAGTCGCGGCAAAAGGGAAGAAAAATAGCACTAACACCATTGCAACGCTCGCACCACCGGAAATACCAACGACTCCAGGCTCAGCAAGCACATTACCTAAAAGAACCTGTAACGTAGCACCAGCAATACCTAATGATGCGCCAATTATCATTGCAGCGAGTAAACGGGGTAAGCGTAAATCCCAGAGTAACCTCGACTCCAGTATAGTGTGTTGGGAAAAAAGCGAAATAAACATGCCACCTACCATTAAGTAGATACAAGCCACCACACATAAAATTAGGATCAAGAGATAAGCTGCGCGTTTCCAGCGCCGCTGTTTTAAGATAATAAGCTGGTTAAAATCCATAGTCGCAGGGTACAAAATAAGAATGGCTCAACCTTAACGTTAAGCCATTTAAATAGAAAGTGATATTTAGGGAAAGGATAACGCTCAGTCGCGTCAGAACGTTATAGGGACAGCATTGCTCTCATCCACTTTAGACCTTTAATCATAAACAATTTGGTCATTCTCGTAACGAATCACCACGTTACATACCATCAACGCAGCTCGCTGACCAATATCGACATGGCGGTTAGGAAACACGATCGCTTCCCCTTCATTTTGTGCCATGAGGGGTTTATCACCATCGTGGCCAAACACTTCTCCATGCATAAAAGAGGTGAAATTTTTGACGTTATCATCGAACAAAAAGCGAAAATCTTCATGTAAGCGCACAATGGTTCGGCTGACACGATATGTCGTTAATTGGTGTTCTGTTTTAGGTAGCTCATCGTTTGCAATGATGGCCATGATCGCGTTACTGAATGCAGAAAATCGTGTCAGATCATTTTGCCCCAGCGGTGCTACTGTCCCCAATTCAATCGTTAATGCTTGAGCCTGCATATACTCCGCGCTATACCAGCTAAACGTGCTGGATGGCGCATTGGATAGCATCAGAGCTTCAATTTCAGCCGATTGCAAAAAATCCACTAGCTTTCGACTGCGAGTCATATGACGTGAACGAGGACTGACGGCAAAAGAGAGATGTTTAGAATCTCTAATTGCGCAATGGAGATCCAAATGCCATCTTGCATCAACGCGAGTGCCTGCAAAAAAATCACTCAACGCTATTTTTAGGTTATCGGCAATAGCAAGTTCTAAGGATGGCTCTTGCGGTTTTTCATCAAATAAGCGATTTAAGTTTGTGTCCAAAAATCGGCTATAGCGATTGGTTGCTTTGGGGTGAGCAATAATGAACAAACAACGTGTTTCTACGGCTAATGACCCATTTTCAATCTTATTAACCCATTGTTCCATCAATTCTAACGGAGCAGTTTCATCACCATGAACTCCAGCCGATATAACCACATGTTGGGTGTTTGGTGTTTGCTGAGCTGGAACCACTTCTAAAATTCCACGTTGATGAAGTTTCAGCGTCACGCCATTTGAGTTTTTACAAACGCTTGGCAGTACTTCCGTAGTCATGTCTAGCGTATCCGCTAAAAATGACTGATGAAACAGTGACGTCATGTGTGACTCCTTTTTTGCACAGCAAACAACAGTAGGTACAGGTTCCCTACAATCAAGCAACTTTATTTTAACGCGTCGATTTAAAACCCTGACATAACAGTATTTTATCACTAACTTTTGCTAACACTCTACGCTGATGTGAACTCTATGTGACCTAGTCCTTAGTTATAAACGTTTCCCACATCAAAGTTCACATCGAGATGTTAGCGTCAACACCGTTTTATTAATTGAGATTCACCCAATTATACGGTTACACCTGCTTCAGCAAAGCTTGCCATTGTATTATAAAACTCGGCAGCAGCTTTAAGCATTGGAACAGCAAGTGCCGCACCAGTACCTTCACCAAGACGTAACCCCAAATCTAAAATAGGATTCGCATCCAATTTACTCAATACCAATTTGTGGCCTGCCTCATGGGATTGATGAGCAAAAATCATCACGTCTTTGCAACTTGGATCGATAAGTGATGCTGCATAAGCGGCTGCGCTGACAATAAAACCATCCACTAACACTGGCACACCGCGCTTTGCAGCACCAATGAAAGCTCCCACCATTTGGACAATTTCAAAACCGCCTAATTCAGTAAGAACCTTATAAGGTTCTGAGGTTTGACAACGTTCGACACCTGTTGCGACTAAAGATACTTTTTTATTGTATTGTTCGTCTGAAATCCCGGTACCACGACCGACACAAGCGTCGGCAGGCTCACCCGATAACGCTGATACGATGGCAGCAGCACTACTGGTGTTCGCAATGCCCATTTCACCAAACATAACTAAATCCGCACCATCATCAATCATCGTTTCAACAAAGCGCTGGCCCAATTCTAATCCTTTTTCCATCTGTTCAGTCGTCATCGCAGGTTGCTCAGCAAAGTTTGCAGTACGATCACCTAAACGCTGGATAAAATAATCAGGATGGTCCGATTCTACCGGAAATAAAATCCCCGTATCGACCACTTTAATCTCGATGTTATTCGCGCGACAAAAGCAGTTTATAGCCGCTCCACCATTGAGAAAATTGACCACCATTTGCTGAGTCACTTCACTTGGAGCAATACTAACGCCAGCATCTGCAATACCATGATCGCCGGCAAAAACAATCGCCATCGGCTTATCGATCTTAATGTTAGTTACGGCTGTGTCTTTGTTCTGGCTTTGAATAAGTGCTAGTTGGAATGCAATATCTTCGATTTGCCCCAAAGAACCGAGAGGCTTGGTTTTTTGATCAATACGAGATTGAATATCAGCACTAAATTGACGATCTAACATGGTTATCTTTCCTATAGAACCGTTATTGCACATAAGCAGCAAGCAGAGCGATCACCAAGTGTCATATTGATAACGCTAACATATCGCGTTTCATCAACGATGATGAAAAAAGTGTCGGCCAAGTAAACTCTTTTTCCTGATTGATTTGGTAATAAGCAGAGCAATTTATGTCATTCACGGAAGTTTCATATATTTACGATAAAGTGTACTCATATCAACGTGGTGAAACCATCATTTATGTTGCATGATAAGTTTTAATAAACAAAGGAATACAAATAATGCTAACAGACAGTCGCTCAAAAAAATCAGTACGAAATAAAAGTAACAAGAAACGCGTACCCCCCATGCCATTTCCACTTCGTTAAACGTCGATAATCGTTATCCAGTAGTTCATAAATGTTCATTCAGCAAAATATGTTGGCGTTTTGCCAATATATTCTGCCGCCTTTCACTAGGTTATTGTTTGCAAAACAGTAAATTGCCCCCTATAGTCTCCCTGTCATTCGTGTTACAACTATTTAGGTGATTACGGATAACGCCACAGGTTGTCCCTTTTTCAAAGGTCATCTAAGTGTTAAGGATGAAGTAGATAATGTTGAATAACGATTTTCCGCGAGCACATAAAGACGATTTCTATGTGTTACTTGCCGGAGCATCAGGCTTAGTAGGCTCTCAAGTGCTAAAAACTCTGCTAAATCAATGTCATTTAGGTGGAGTCTACACATTGAACCGCCGTCCATTACCCCATCAACACCCACGGCTTGTACAGATCGTGGATAGTCACCTATCTGCCATTCCCGACTATATAAAAGGTCACGTTCGTTATGGTGTCATCGCACTTGGTACGACACTAAAACAGGCAGGATCAAAAGATGCGTTAAAAAAGGTAGATGTTGATCTTGTCGTAGATATCGCTAAGCAAATGCAATCGATGGGCGTGACTCATATTGCCGTTGTTTCAAGCTATGGGGCTAACCCGAAATCACACTCTCACTATCTCTGCTGTAAAGGAGTCATGGAACATAAATTGATGAATATAGGTTTTGAACACCTTGTGATTCTCAGACCAGGGCCTCTAAAAGGAGAACGTGAACAGCCTCGCCCTAATGAGTTATGGCTGCAAAAATCCATGAAAATACTGCAGCACTTTTTTATTGGCAATTTGAAAAATTTTGTCCCTATAGACGCACAAGATGTGGCACAAGCATTACTCAAAACATTGCTCGCACCTCACAGTTCATCTGTGTCTATTTTAAATAGTATTGATATGAAGAAGCTTCTCAGAAAATGTGACGAGTGAGTTTTAAAGAGCATACCGATACTCCTCCCCCTCCCTATTTATAACACTCATACCCATACTCAATTTTTGAACTAATCTATACCCAAATGACCTCAAGATGCAGGATTCAGAGCTTCATCAACGAGCCTAGGTCAAGCTCAATCACAGCAGGAATGGTCATTCCCTTTCAAGGTGATTGAGCGCAGAAATAGGTTTGTTGATGAGCTCCCAAAGGGCGAGTTGTATTCGCTCCTAGGCGGTGTTACTGATTTTCTACGTAGAATGACTATGTCTTCAAATCAGTGCCTTGCCTAAGAGTGAATACATTCTCGCTGAAACAGTATCTTGAGGTTACTTGGGTATAACCCTATAGTTCATTAAGAATACCTAAATAAGCATTAACATAAAATGTCATTCTCCTGACATAAATATGACAAAAAAACGGATTTTACAGAGCATTATTCGCCGAATAGTTATGTATGTTTTTATACATAATTCCCAGCAGATATCCCCTCCTCGCATTAGAATCACCACTTCCTATTCAGAATAAAATTCCAAATAAACCCTAACACTAAAGTGTTATTCACCTTATAAT